>CADCRC010000120.1 GCA_902803795.1 uncultured Erysipelotrichaceae bacterium
ATAATATATTTAAAGAAGAAGAACTTAGTAAAGATTCAGTTGTCAAGGATTTCTTGACAACTGCTAATGATGGCAAGAAATATAATGTTTTACACTACAATTTAGATGCCATTATTGCTGTTGGATATAGAATTAATTCTAAAAAAGCAACTGAATTTAGAATATGGGCAACAAAAGTCTTAAAAGAATATATGGTTAAAGGATTTGCTTTAAATGATGAAAGATTAAAGAATAATGAAGAAAGTCCATACTTTGAAGAATTACTTGCAAGAATTCGTGATATTAGATCATCTGAGAAAATATTTTGGAGAAAAGTATTAGATATTTATGCAACATCAATTGATTATGATCCAAAGAATAAATTATCAATAGATTTCTTTAAAACCGTACAAAATAAAATGCACTATGCAACACATGGACAGACTGCTGCTGAAGTTATATTTACTAGGGTTGATTCTGAAAAAGATAATTTAGGACTTACTAATTTTAAAGGTAATTATCCTAGCAGGAGTGAGACTGAAATTGCTAAAAACTATTTAACTGAAGAAGAGCTTAATACTTTAAACAGAATGGTATCTGCTTATTTAGATGTAGCAGAAATTAATGCATTAGATAGACATCCAATGACTATGCAAGATTGGATAAATGAATTAGATTCATTTTTAAAAATGACTAGAAAAGATATTTTAAAAGATTCAGGTACTATATCACATAAAGAGGCATTAGAAAAAGCTCATAAAGAATACGATAAATATATGCAAAAACATTTAACTACTGCTGAACAAGACTATTTAGAAATATTGAATAAAGAAATTGAAGAAATTGATAAATGATAAGGTCGTGATATTGTGAATAATTCTAATAAAAAAGAATTGTATGAATATAAATTAGATTTACTTTATTATGGTATATCTATTAGTAAAGATTGCTATAATACATTGAGAAAAGGTACAAACAATCAAATTAATAATAATGATTATATAACAACTAAAGGTTTAATAATTGTTTTAGATTCTAAAGTTTATGTTAATGCAAATCTAAATAATGATAGTTATTATAAAATAGATATTCTAAATGGACTATATATCTTAAAATATAAAGATTTAATAATATGTAATGTTGATATAATTCAACCTCCGCAATTTGCACTTCAATTAACTAAAATATCAAATGGCGAACCAATAACTGATTATGTTAATATTCATGGTGATCGCATTAGAATACAACCTATTGAAGGATGCGCTAATAAATGTAAATTTTGTGATTTGAATAAGAAAAAATATAAATTACATTCTATTAATGATTTAAATGAAGCTTTTATATACGATATGAATAATGTTGGTTTTAGACATGTTTTAATTAGTGGTGGTAGTCCTTTAAATAGAAATGAAGAGTATAAATATTTAAATGATGTTTATGAGTTTTTTGGAAAAAAATATGGTAATAAGTTTCCAATAGATATCATGTTAGTTCCAAGAGGATTAAATATTGATAGCAACAATTATGAGGGATATGAGATTTTTTTGAAAAAGTTAAAAGAATGGAATATAAGTGGTCTATCAATCAATTTAGAATTATATAATGATGATTATAGAAAGAAATATATTCCTCAAAAAGATTTTGTTGGTAAAGAAAAATATTTTAAATTTATTGAGTTAGCAGTCAAAATATTTGGAAAAGGTAATGTTAGATCTTGTATTATAATCGGTCTCGAGGATATTCAAGATAGCTTAAAAGCCGTAGAAGAGTTATGTAAAATTGATTGTATGCCGGTACTATCTCCATATATTCCGAATGATGATGAAACATTTTTACCTAAACCAGAATTTATGAAAGAAGTATTATTAAAATCAAAAGAAATAGCCGATAAATATAATGTTGAACTTGGACCAATATGTGATTCTTGCAAACATAATGCAATTCATTTTAGATAAAACATTTAAAAATATTATTTTCCTTAATTTATATGGATTTACAAATAGTTTTATCAATTTTAAGAAAAAGTTCCGTTGAGTTTCCTATAAAATTGTGGTAAAATGATAATATAGGATAATTAGAAGAAA
>CADCRC010000121.1 GCA_902803795.1 uncultured Erysipelotrichaceae bacterium
ATAATTGGAAAATATATATTTGCCATAAATAAAGTAACAAAAGAATCAATACTTGTCAAAAAATATTTACCATACTTAACAACAGCAAACCCAATAAGAGCCATATATAAAATTATAAAAATAAACTTCATAACTTTTTTATTTAATTTAGAATAAAAGAATAATAAAATCATTAAAATCATTGAAAAAGCAAAAATTCCAATGATCACAGGAGATGAAAATAACATTTTAAACAAAACATTTATTTTATCAATAAAAGTTAACTGATTCATATTTCCCCTCCATATTCCTTCATAATTACTATATACTATTATAGTAAAAATATTTAAATTAGTCAAATTTTTTTTTATAACAAAAAAAGCTAATAATTAACTATTAGCTTTCTTTCTATATATCTTAATTACTTCATATCCAACAAATACTAGTAATCCTCCAACAGCAATTTTATTAAGTAAACTTATACCAGTATTAGGTGGGAAAACTTGTAAATCATTACCAATGATTGAATAACCGTTATCTTTGCTTACACTAGCATGTTGATCAATAGTTAATAACTTAACATTTCCCTCTTCATCAACCTCAAAATCAATATTAGTTGTAAGTTTATCATAGCCATTAGGTTGAACAACTTCTTCTAGTCTATAAGTATGACCCGGAATTATATTTCTAATTGTATGAGGAGTACCATCAGATGTCCAACTATCAGCCAATACAAAAGGAACTTGATCATCATCTAAATTTAAATCCTCAATTAATGAATACTCTTTAACGCCTAAATCCCATACAACCATTTCTGCACCTGGAATCTCATCACCAGTACTAGTAGAAACCTTAGAAACATTAACAAAATGATCATTAATTATACTTACAGTTACAACAGCGTCAACACCAATTTGACCTGAAATATCAAGATATTGTGAACCATACTTTTGTATTGGAACAAATCCAAAATTATAAACACCTTTTTCTTTATCTAAAATATTAACAAATGAAAAATCTTGTCTAGTTTCTCCAAAAGCAAATTTTGGATTATAATAACCTTTTTTAAATTCTTCGTTTATATAATAAAATACACCTTCGTCTCTGTAATCGTTAATTCTAATAGGGAAAGTACCATCAGCTGCAGGACTTACTATTTTACTATTAGAAGATGCCTCAGGACATTGTCTTGTAAGATATCCATTTTCATCAGAAATAGCGCAGATATATTTAAGATTTGAACTATCACCATATTTTTCATTAAAATAATCATGTATTTCAATTCTTACACCAGAAATTGGTTCACCTTTTTCATTAACTTTTCTATATTTTACTCTTTGTTGTGGGTCATTAACTTTTAGTGAGATTGTATCACCGTTAGCCAATGTCTTACAGTTATCACTAGTTTCTTGTGTATTTATAACATAACCGCCAGCTGGCTTATTTTCTATAAGGCAATAATCTCCTGCAGGTAAGTCATTAAATACAATAGGACTCGTTTTAGAAATAATATCTGCTATCTTCACTCTTTCAGTATTATTAGAACCAGTCAAACGATATAAAGACAAATGCGCTCCCTCTATAAGTTTCTCTTGACCATCTATAGTAGAAACCTTTTGAACTTGAATATTCCCCTTATTAGAAGGTTTACCATATGCAGTAACAGAAGAATTTAAAGAACCTGTTTTAGGAGTAGGATATGCCAAATTTTGATATTTACTTGATGTAGTATTAAATCCTTCAGGATAATACATAGAAACATCATATCCCGTAATAAATCTATCAGATGATACTTCCAATTTAATACTAAATTCATCGTCTGATAAACCTGTAGCAGATTTTCCAAGCTTAATCTTTTGTCCATTTCGAACAGTAACACTGTCAGATGTCCACTCTCCATTATCAACTTTCATTTTACCATTTGTAACAGTTGCAGTTAATGTTGCTGGAATATTAGAAACAATAGTATATTCACCTGAAACCAAATAGCCATTGTCCTCAGTCAACGCTGAATTGCCATCAGAAACTATATTTAAACTATATGAAAAATCATCAGTAGTAATTAATTTTTCAAATACTCCAGAAAAAGTATTATTTCCAATCCATGCTTTATAAGGTGCAGTATATCCACCATCAACATAAGACTCACCATGAGCAACATACCATACAGCAGATTGCGCAATACCATATAACTGTACATCACTCACTGTAATTTGTTTGCTATCACCATTCTCATCCTTATATGTAATAGTATGATTTTGATTTCCATCTCCAAGACCTAATCTAAATGCTTCATTTATAACATTTGCAACTTTTGTTTGATAATTACTATTATATGTTCTAGCAAAATTCTCACCATCACCTAATAATATCATATTTCCAGTTGTAAATATATGCTTATTACTATCTAAACAAAATACATATGAATTAGGGTTAGCACTATCCCTCTTAACAGTAGACCACCATGTAGGATTTGTTAAATCAATCCAATGTGTACCTTCAACTGCAGTAAAACTTTGAGGAGCAGCAAATACATTTTCACCCCCAAGTCCTAATAAAAAAACAGTAATTAAACTATAGCATAATAACTTAAAAAATTTCTTCATTACTATCCCTCCTATTATTATACTGTAATA
>CADCRC010000122.1 GCA_902803795.1 uncultured Erysipelotrichaceae bacterium
AAATGGTGACGAGTATGGAATTCGAATCCATGAATGCTGCCGTGAAAGGGCAGTGTGTTAAGCCACTTCACCAACTCGCCATATGGCGCCCCAGACAGGACTCGAACCTGTGACATCTTGATTAACAGTCAAGCGCTCTAACCGACTGAGCTACTAAGGCAACTGGTGGACCTGACAGGACTTGAACCTGTGACCCCACGCTTATCAAGCGTGTGCTCTAACCAACTGAGCTACAAGTCCACTTCTTTCCAAGTACTTATTAAGTTTACAATATTTTTTAATTTTATGCAATACCTAAATTAATAAAAATATAAAAAAATTAATATTTATAGGATATTTTAATTGATATAGAACAAAAAAAATAGTATAATAAGGCAAAAAAGGGATGAATATGTTTTCTTTTTAATTAGGGGGATAGAGAAATATGCAAGAATTTAAAAAAAACTTTGTTGCAAGTTTAGTAAAAAAACATACTATTAATAGTAATACATTTATGTTTAGTCACGTAAAAACTATAACAGGACAATATGATGAAAAAAATGGTTTGTTTTTATCAGATGATGGAAGTGCATATGATTCAATTGATAATATTAATTCAAATAATATAACAGATGAATTTTATTTTAATAATGCAATTCAAATGTATCAATTAAAAAAAGAAAGTTCAACAAGTCCAAGTGTAAAATTATCTGATGTTATTAAAGAATATAATAAAAACAATATAGAAACACTTGTATTTTTAAATTTTGATAATGATATGGTAGAAAGTATTTCTATAAATAAAAATGCAATATTAAATTTAGGAAAAGATGTATTTGATATTGAAGCAATAGAAGATATAGAATCTCAAAGAAACTTTTACGAAGAAATAATACTTGATTTAACATCTGAAGTAATAAATGGAGATTATACTTTGGAGCAACTAGAAGAAATTAAATCAGATGTATTATATTTAAAAGAAGCACTAGAATCATTAAGCTTTTCAATTGATGTAGAAAAAGAAACACAATCAAGAAATTTAAAAGATACAAAAGAAGAAATAGTAAATAGACCTAATAGAATATCTATTATTAATAAAATAAATAAAGAAAATAAAATAGAAAAAAAGACAAGAAAAATAGTTGAAAAAGATGAACTTATAGAGAATAATTCATTAGAAAAAAATGAATTAATAGATATAGACAAATTATTTAAACAAGTAACTAATACTCTTAAAGCACAAGATAAACCAGCAAGAAGATTAATTGTTGAAATAGCTAGAATGAATATGAATAATCATGAAAAAAATGGTATAATGCTTACAGGATCAACTGGAGTAGGAAAAACAAAATTATTAAGTCTAATATCAAAATATTTAAATAGACCTATGATTATAATCGATTCAACACAATTAACTTCACCAGGTTATGTTGGAAAAGATATAGAAGATTATTTATGGGATTTATATGAAAGTGTAGGAAAAGACAAAGATAAAGCAGAAAAAGCAATAGTATTCTTCGATGAAATAGATAAAAAAGGATCAGAATCAAAATCAGATGTATCTGGCCGTGCGGTATTAAATGTTTTATTAAAATTTTTAGATGGAACAGACTATGATATATGTCAAGATAGAAAAACATCTGCATCTAAAATAAAAATTAATACATCTAATATGATAATTATTGCAGGTGGAGCATTTAGTGATGTATATGAAGTAAAAGAAGAAAACCAAATAGGATTTAGTAAACAAGAAAATGAAAATAAAAAAGTTGAAATAGATGATTTCATAAATAAAGCAATGATACCAAAAGAATTTATGGCAAGATTTCCAGTATTTATACATTTAAATGACTTAGATGCTAAAGCATTAAAAGAAATACTTGAAGAATCTATAGAATCACCTATAAAAAATGAACAAGAGACATTTAAAAAATTAGGAGTTAAATTAACATATACTTCTGATTATATAGATGAAGTAGTAAGAAATGCAATAGCTAAAAAAACTGGTGCAAGAAGTCTAAAAGGAATTATTGCAGATTCTACTTGGGATGCATTTGATAAAATATCATCAAATAATATATTTGATGAAGTAATACTATCTAAAGAAACACTAGAGGATAATACAAATTATAAATTAGTAAAAAGAAAATAATAAAAAAGAATATAAAGAGGGAATTATGTATTATAAAGATATAGAAAGATCAATTATAACTACATTTAGAAAAGAAATATGGTCTAAATTTGTAAAAGCAGTTCAAGATTATAAATTAATAAATGAAAATGATAAAATAATGTGTTGCATAAGTGGAGGAAAAGATTCATTTTTACTAGCTAAATTATTAGAAGAATTAAAAAAACATGGTAAATTTAAATTTGATATTGTATATGTTACAATGAATCCAGGATATAACAAAACTAATTTAAAAAAAATAAAAGAAAATGCAAAAAAATTAAATATAGATTTAGAAATATTTGAATCAGATGTATTTAAAGTATCAATTAAATTATCAGAAGAAAAACCATGTTATATGTGTGCAAGAATGAGAAGAGGATGTTTGTATAAACATGCAAAAGATTTAGGATGTAATAAAATTGCACTTGCTCATCACTTTGATGATGTAATAGAAACAAATCTTCTATCAATGTTTTACTCAAGTGAAATTAGAACAATGATGCCTAAACTTCATAGTCAGAACTTTGAAGGATTAGAATTAATTAGACCAATGTATTACATAAGAGAAGAAAATATAATTAAATGGGCTAAATATAATAAATTATCATTTATAAATTGTGCATGTCCTTTAGCAAAAAAAGAAAATAATTCAAAAAGAAAATATATAAAGAAAATTATAAAAGAATTATCTAAAGATAATCCTAATTTAGAATATAACATATTTAAATCTATGGAAAATGTAGAATTAGAAGCAATTATTTCTTATAAAGATAAAAATGGAAAACATAATTTTTTAGATTATTATGATAAACAATAGAAAAATAAATTATTTTATAATATAATTGATATATGACTATAAATGAAAGGTAGGATTATTATGAATTTAGAAGAAAGAAAAGATTTAGCAAACATTTTATTTCCTAATATAAAAAACACAAGAGAGTATTATGAAAAAAAATATCCAAATAGAAATTTACCAGAAGGCGCAATGGTTACAAGATTTGGACCATCACCAACAGGATTTGTTCATATGGGAAGTTTGTTTTCTTCTTTTGTAGATTCAACCTATGCTAAACAAAGTGGTGGAGTATTTTTCTTAAGAATTGAAGATACAGATCAAAAAAGAATGGTTGAAAATGGAATAGATGGAATTTTTAATGATTTAGAAAGTTTTGATATAGTACCTGATGAATCAAGTAAAAATGGTGGAGAATATGGACCATATATACAAAGTGAGAGAACTGAAATTTATCAAACTTATGTAAAAGATTTAATTATTCAAGGCTATGCTTATCCATGTTTTATGAAAGAAGAAGAAATTGAATCAATTAAAGAAGAACAAAAAGTTGCGAAAACTAAAGTCGGAATATACGGAATGTATGCCCAAGATAGAGATTTAACATTAGATGAAATTAAGCAACATTTAGATAATAATGATGAATATGTAATTAGATTAAAATCACCAGGCAATCCTGAAAATATAATTAAATTTCATGATGAAATAAAAGGAGATATATCATTTCCTGAATATGATATGGACATGGTATTACTTAAAAAAGATGGAACACCAACATATCATTTAGCTCATGCAATAGATGATCATTTAATGCATACAACTCATGTAATTCGTGGTGATGAATGGGTATCAAGTATTCCACTTCATGTACAATTATTTAACATATTAGGTTTTGATTTACCTAAATATTGTCATACCGCCCCAATTACTAAAAAAGATGAAGAAACAGGCAATATCAGAAAATTATCAAAAAGATTAGATCCAGAAGCAGCAGTATCCTATTATCATGAAATGGGTATTCCAATTCCCGCTGTAAAACTTTATTTAGCAACCATCTTAAATTCAAACTTTGAAGAATGGTATTTAAACAATTCAGATAAAAAAATAGATGATTTTACTTTTACATTTGATAGAATGGCAGTTGGTGGAACAGCATTTGATATAGAAAAACTTATGAATATTTCTAAAACATACTTTTCAAGAAAGCCAGCTAAAGAAATATATGAAGAAGCATTAGAATATACAGACAAATATGATAAAGAATATAATAAAAAACTAAAAGATAATAAAGATAAAATGATAAACTTCTTAAATATAGAAAAAGATAGTGATAGACCACGTAAGGATATATCCAAATATTCTGATATTAAAGAAGAGTTTTCATATAGTTTATTAGAAGATTTTAAAAAAGAGAATTATTCTAAATATGATGGTGATAAAAAATATGATGTTGATTTAATAACTGATTATATTAATAATTATCTAGACTTAGATGTAGATAATTCAACATGGTTTAATACAGTTAAAGAATTCGCAACTAATAATAACTTTGCCGCTTCACCAAAAGACTATAAAAAAGATCCAGATAAATACAAAGGTCATGTTGGAGATATATGTGAAGCAATAAGAGTAATGATTACTGGAAGATTAAAATCTCCTGATTTATTTAGTATAATGAAAATAATTGGAAAAGATGAAATACTAGAAAGAATTAATTTATATAAGGATTATATTAATAAATAGTATAATCTTTTTAAAACTAAAATATTATAATGGGGGTATTATGGTATGGATGAACTTAAAAAAATAAAAAAAGAAAGAGATAGATTAATAAACGATAAAAAAGATAAATGGATAAATATAGAAAATAAAATGGACGCTATAAAAATAGTAGAAGATGTACTAGAATACGCTGAAAAGCATAAAAACAATCTATCAATTGAAGATATAAGAATATTAAAAGGAATATTAATTAGATTTCAATGTTACTTAGATAATAATAGGCCATATAAATTAGAGCCAAAATTTACACCAACAAAAAATGATAATTATATAAGAAATTTTGAAAATAATATAAATTGTGATAAATTCATAGTAGTCGCAGATACTCATTATAACTATAAAGAAAAAGAAGATATTTCATATAAAAAATATGTAGAATTATTAAATAAAGAAATATCAAATAGAAATATTAAAATAGTATTTCATTGTGGCGACTTTGTAGAAAGTATGCCTAATATTTCAAATCAAAAAAAAGAAAAATATGAAGATATATTATTAGAAGAAATAGAATATGCATATGATACATTTAAATTAGATAATAATGCAATATGTTATCTAACATTAGGAAATCATGATATGAATTCTTTCTTTATAAGACCAGATATAGTAAATCAAAAAATATTAGATAAATTTTTAAACAATCAAAATATAATAGTTGATGGTATGGGATTTTCTCCATATAATATAAATGGATTAAAAATACTAATATTTCACAGTTTAAAAAACTATATGAGTCTAGTAAATGATATAGATAAAGAAGGAGTAGATAAAGAAAATCTATTCTCACCATTTAAATTTAATTATATAGAACTATCTGGACATTCTCATAGATATTTAGATAAAGCAAGTTCAAGATTTGAAAATGAATCTAATTTTGATATACCATGTTTATACAAATATCCTAAACCATCAGCTAATATAAGAGAAATAGATCTTCCAGGATTAGTAGTATTTGAAAGAGAAGATGATAATCTACTAATAACTCCAATATTCTTTGATGATAATTATAAAAAACAAGAGATATCATTAAAAAAGTATCATGACCAAACACATAAAAAACTAATACTAGTAAATAATGATAAAAATCTATTACTAAAAAAAGCATTTAATAAATAAGGACAAATATATGATAAGAAATGAACAAATAATATGGCAAATTAATAGTTTAGATGTATCTGATAAACTAAAAAACAATATTAAAATACAAGAATATATATTAGATATGTATGATATATATAATGATCTAACATTAGAAGATATATCTATAAATGATGAAGATAATTTAAAAGGAATACTATTAGATTTACATAAAGATAGAAAAACAAATAGATATAAATATCATTCTACAATATTATTTATAGAAAATGAATTAGATGGATATGACATAATAGAAAAAATAGTATTTGATATAAAAAATAATAAATTAAATAAAATAATTGTACCGGGCAATATATGTAAAATACAAACTAGAAAATTTGATTCTAATAATATAGAAATACAAAGAATAAAAACATATGAAAAATATAGACCATTTAGAATAATACATGATAATAATATAGATGAATATACTAAAAAGAATATAACAAAAGAAGATTTGTATTTTAAATATGAAGATGTACAAACATTATTTTCTAGAGAAATATTTATGTATAAACTAACAAGAAATTCTAATATAGGTACAGCACAATTAGAAATATTCTTTCCAGGTACAGCAATACGAGATAGATATGAATTAATACTAAAAGCAATTCAATTAGATTATGAAAAAATAGATGAATTAAATACATATTATGATATAGAAACTATGATAAATGATTTAAGAATATCATATATGTTTATAGATAATATGAAGGAAAAAGAAAATAGATTAAAAGAAATAGACATATATAATCAAATGAATAATAGAAAGTTTTCTAAGAAACAATACAAATCATTGTTATTAGAAAAAATATTTGAATTAGATAATAAAAATATAATTAATGAATTAAGAAATATGATAATTAATTCTGATTATTTTAATAAACAGAAAATAAAAAGAATAAAATAAAAATAACTTATACAATTATTACTATATGACAAATGTTTGATGTAACAAATAAAATCATATAATATAGAAAATAGTACGTATAGAATAAATATTAAAATAATAGGTATAGGTAGAACTAATAATAAACCACATTTCTTAAATTTAAATTAATAGTTATTATAACTTAGATTGAAATATATCTAAGTTTTTAATATTTAAATTAATTTTTTTAAAATCTAATAAACAATTTTATCTTATAAAAAGTAAAAAAATGCTAAAATAATCATATTTTATATAGTTCCTAGAAAAAAATAACTATACATATTTAACTTTTTGTGGTATAATATGGGGCAGATGGGGGAAGTGTAACTAATGAATGATATAAGTATGTATGATATTATTAAGAATACTAACAATGAACTTAATAATACAAGAAGTATTTTATATGGACGAATTGATTTACCAAAAAAATATAAAATAGTTAAAGGAATAAAACTACAAAATAAAAATTGTTTTATGAATTATTATACTATATATGATGATAAATCAATAAATATTATTATAGAAAGATTAAATAATATAACAGATAAATTTGAAGAATGTTCTATATTAACAAAATATTATGATGATAAAAATAAAATATATACTAAAATATCTAAAGATAATAAAATAGAAAATAAAAATATAATAGATAATATAGAAAAAATAAATCAAATATTTGATAAAGCATATGAAAACTATGAATTATTTAAATTAGATAATAATAATATATTAGAAGAAAAGATAGTTGAATATAATAATGATTTATATACTATTAAATATATATTTGATATATATGGTAATAATAAAATAGAATGTATATATAATAATCAAAATATAGAAATAAATATAAATTCAGATATATTAAAACAAATTAAACTATCTAAAGACAATATTAATCCAATAATAAATGATATTATTAATAATAAAATAAAAAACAAAGAGAAAAGATTAATAATAAATAAGTTATAGTTTCTTATTTTTTATTTTTGATTTATAATATTATGGGTGATTTATATGTTTAATAATGATATAGATAAGTTAGATCAACACTTTCTAATAGATAAAAAAATAATTAGTAAAGTAATAGAAGTAAGTAATCTAAAATATGATGATGTAGTAGTAGAAGTTGGTAGTGGAAATGGAGTTTTAACAAAAGAAATATTACCTAAAGTAAAATATTTATACGTAATAGAAAAAGATAAAAGATTAAAAAACGAATTAGATAAATTAGTTAATAAATATAATAATTTAAATATAATATATGATAATGTATTAGATACATATATACCAAATTGTAATAAACTAATAACTTCACTACCATATTCAATAATAGAACCATTTATAAAAAAAATAATAAATGCTAATATAAAAATGGTAATTATGATAGTAGGTAAGAAATATGCAGATGGTTTAGCAAACAATAATAAAATATCAATACTAACAAGAAGTTTTTATAACTATAAAAAAGTAATAGATATTAATAAAGAAGCATTTAAACCAAGTCCAAGAGTATATTCAAGTCTATTAATATTAGAAAGAAAAGAAGATAATGATAATAATATAAAAGATTATATATTTAGATATTTATATTATTATAAAGATATGAAAATAAAAAATGCATTAATTAAAATATTTATTGAATATAATAAGATGACACAAAAAGAATCTAAAGAATATATTAAATTATTAAATATAGATGAAGATATATTAGAAGATAAATATGAAACAATAGATAATAATAAATTAGAAAAGTTATATATGATTATAGATAATATAAAATATTTTTAATAAATCTATTAGTTTATTAAAATAAGTATAATATAGAATAAAAAATGGAGGATGTATGGAAGAAATTAATTTAAAAGAACTTTTTGAATATTTTAAGTCTAAAATATTAATAATATTACTTATAATAGTAATAGTAGTATCAGTAAGTAATATAGTAACAATTATATTTAGAAAACCTAAATATAGTAGTAATTCAACTATAGTATTAGTTTCAAAACAAGGAGAAAATGTATCATATACATCAAGTGAATATCAATTAAATAAGAATTTAGTATCAACATATAGTGAAATAATTAAATCAAGAAAAGTATTAAATCAAGTAATAGAAAATCTAAATTTAAAAATATCAGCTAATGAATTATCTGAAAATATTAAAGTAGATGCTGTATCAGATACAGAAATAATTAGAATAACAGTATCTAATAAAAGTAGTAAATTAGCAAAAAAAATAACAAATGAAATAGCAAAAGTATTTATAAAAGAAGTAAAAGAAATATATAATTTAGAAAATGTATCTGTTGTAGATGAAGCAATAGAATCAAGTAAACCATATAATATAAATTATATTAAAGATAATTTAATATATCTTGCAGGTGGATTTGTAATATCATTCTTAATTGTATTTATTATATATTATTTTGATACAACAATTAAATCATCTGAAATAATAGAAGATAAGTTTAATTTAACTATATTATCTATGGTACCAAAAGGAGAAGATGAATAATGAGTAACGATTTAATAATAAATAATAATCCTAAATCAATGTTTACAGAATCTATTAAAACTCTTAGAACAAATTTATCTTTTGCAGCAATCGATAAAGAAATGAAAGTAATATTAATTACATCAGCAGAAGCAGGAGATGGTAAATCTTTTATAGCAGCCAATCTTGCAGTAGCATACGCACAAGAAAACAAAAAAGTATTATTAATAGATTGTGACTTAAGAAGAGGAAGACAACATCATATATTTAATGTAGATAATCCATCAGATGGAGGATATACTAATTTAATGTTAAATTATAAAGAAGAAATGAAACTAAAAGATTATGTATATAAAACTGATACACCTAATTTATCATTATTAACTACAGGTCCTACACCTCCAAATCCAGTTGAATTATTAACATCAACAAAAAACAAGAAATTAATAAGTAAATTTAGAAATATGTATGATATGGTTATATTAGACTGTCCACCTACAGTTGGATTATCAGATACAACAATTATGACAACATTATCAGATGCAAATGTAGTAGTTGTTTCTTGTAATAAAACAAAAATGGAAAGCTTAGATAGATTAGTTAAAATATTCAATCAAGTAAATGCTCCAATAACAGGAGTAGTATTTAATAATGCATTCTCTAAAAAAAGTGGATATTACGGATATTACTATTACAATGATAAATACCATGAGCATAAAAAAAGAAAGAAAAAAAAGAAATAAAAAATATTGATTTAAAAAAGGATAATACTAAGGGGGAAAAGTATGAAAGATATGCATTGTCATCTTTTATATGGAATAGATGATGGTTCCGAATCAATAGAAGAATCAATAGAAATAATAGAAAATGCAAGTAAACAAGGAATAACAGATATTATAATAACACCACATTATATATATAATAGTAAATATATATGTAATAATAAAGATAAAACTAAATTGTTTAATAAACTAAAAAGAGAAATAAAAAAGAAAAAAATAGATATTAATTTATACTTAGGTAATGAAATATATATATGTAATAATTTAATAGAATTAATAAAGAAAAAAGAAGTTGCTACATTAAACAAATCAAGATATATATTAATTGAATTTCCATTAAATAATATGTATAGTAATTCTAAAGAATTGATATTTGAACTAGTAAGAAATGGATATGTACCAGTATTAGCTCATCCTGAAAGATATAAGATATTTAAAACACATCCTGAATATATAAAAGAATATTTAGAATTAGGAGTTTTATTGCAATGTAATTATATGAGTTTATATAATAGATATGGATTTATATCAAAACGTACAATAAAAAAATTTTTAAAAGAAAGATATGTTACTTTTTTAGGAAGTGATAATCATCATGATAAAGATTACCATATAAAAAAATTAAGAAAAGATTTAATAAAAATAGTTAAAGATGAAAAATATATTGATGATATCTTGTATAACAATGTTGACAAAATAATTAAAAATGATATAATAAAACCTACGAAGTTCTAGAGGTGTATATTATGAAAGAAACTACTTTATATTTAGAAAATCAAGAAATTAACATTGAACAAAAGATATATTTCAAATTTAAAAGAATTTTTGATATAGTAATTGGAATTATTGGATTAATATTTTTAGTACCATTAGCTATGTTTATTAAAATAAATTATTTATTAGCTGGAGATAAAGAAAGTATAATATATAAACAAGAAAGAATAGGACAAAATGGTAAAACATTTACTATATTTAAATTTAGAACAATGATTCCAAATGCAGAAAAAGAATTAGTTAAAATATTGAAAAAGAATAAGAAATTAGCTAAAGAATATGAAATAAATCATAAATTAGAAAATGATCCAAGAATAACTAAAGTAGGTAAATTCTTAAGAAAATGTTCATTAGATGAAACTCCACAATTTATAAATATATTAAATGGAAATATGTCATTAATAGGTAATAGACCATACTTACCAAGAGAAAAAGATGATATGGGAATGTATTATAATCAAATAGTTAAAACAAAACCGGGATTAACAGGTTATTGGCAAGTATCAGGAAGAAGTAGTACAACATTTGAAAAGAGATTGGAATTAGAAAGTTATTATTCAAATAATTTTAGTTTCTTATTAGACTTTAAAATATTCTTAAAAACATTTAGTACAGTATTATTTAAAAAAGGAGCTAAATAGTTATATACCAAAGCATCAATATATGATGTTTTTTTGTTTAATAAATTAAATTTATATAATAAGTATATTATATAGTTTTACACATTATGACAATATATGAAAAACAAGTGATTGAATAAACAACAAAAATAATATATAATTAAAAAATAGAAGATGATAAATATAATATAAATAAATTAAAATAGGAGATAATCTATGAAAGATAAAATCAAAAGTCAAAATATTATATTAACTCTAATTTTATTTTTATTTAGTCTAACTATAGGATATGCTCTATTAAATCAAAATATTTCATTAAATGGAACAACTTCAATTCCAAGTAATAGTTGGAATATACATTTTGTTCCAACAAGTTATACTGAATCTAATGGAAGTGTTGCTGGTACTGTATCTTTTACAAATAATAATACTAAATTA
>CADCRC010000123.1 GCA_902803795.1 uncultured Erysipelotrichaceae bacterium
AAAAGCATAATAAGACATTAGATAATGAAAATACTAATTTTAAGGAATGATAAAAAATCAAAAAGTTACAATTAAAATTGTAGCTTTTTTCTTTGTAAACAAAGATTTTTAAATTAATGAGAGAAACCACCAATCACCACATGGTGACTTCGATCATATGGGAGAAGCTAGAGTTACTACTGAAAAAGAAATAATGAATAAATATAATATATATAATATAGATGTATTAAAAGTAGGGCATCATGGAAGTAGGACAAGTAGTTGTAAAGAATTTATTAGTGAAATTAATCCTAGATATTCAATTATTAGTGTTGGCAAAAATAATAGATAATGCATATATCACTATGTGATATAATAATTGTAGGATGTGATAATAATGGATATTGATAGATTGAAACATTCCTATGCTGTTGCAAAAAAAATGATGGATATAGCAAAAGAATATGATTTAAGTAAAGAAGATATTATGAATTGTTTTCTGATTGGATTAAATCATGATATTGGATATGAATTTACACCAAATGGAATAAATCATAATAAGATTGGTGGACAATTATTAAGAGATAATGGATTTAAATATTGGCAAGAAGTTTATTATCATGGAGATATAGATTGTACGTATGATTCTATATTTTTAGATATATTAAATAAAGCTGATATGCAAATAGATAAATACGGGAATGATGTTGGATATGATAGAAGAATAGAAGATATTAAAAAACGTTATGGTGAAGAATCAATTATATATAAAAATTGTGTAATCTTAATAGAAAGTCTAAGAATAAAATAATAAGAATGCCTATGGCATTTTTTTGTTTAAGAATCAAATTGATTTACTTTTTGACAATCACCATAGGGGACTACAACCATATAGTAGATATTACATATATATTAACTATACAATACCAGTAGGGAAGAATAATAGGTATGGACATCTAAATAAAGAGGTGTTGAATAATTTAAAAAATTCAAAAATATATAGAACAGATCAAGATGGAAGTATTATGTTTAAGATTAAAAATTGAATCTTGTAAGTTATAATTATTAATTGATATGATATAATACTTATAGGGTGTTTAAATATGAATTATATAGAAGATAAATATAATGAAGGTAAGTTAATAATTAGGGCTGTTGATTTACCTCAATTACACAGGATTAATGATGAAGTTAAATATGATTGCTCAATATGGGCCAATGAATTTGCAATGATAATGAATGATGAGTTTGAATCAGTTTCATCTACGTTACTAATTCCAAATGTAGGTGTAAAAACATATAAAAATGTTGGCTTTTTGGTTGATTCTGACTTTGCTGAAATTCAACATATTGCTTTATCTGATAGTGGAAGTAGTGGCAGTTTTAGGAATGGAGATTTTATGGCTAATTGTTCTGACTTTGAAACTCTAGATAGATTAGCTAATTACATTAAAGTTAATAACTATACTACAATGAATGAAGTTAATATTTCTATTCCTATTAATTCTGTAGTTGGATTAGTAGTTATAAAATGTGGTAATGAATTAAAACATCTTAAAGCAATGATGGCTGTTAGAGAATGTTTACATGAATTAACTGGAATACAGTTTGATATTTTTGAATATGATAGTAATTATGGAAAAATAAATCAGATTGATTTAACTGATGAATTAATTGAAACAATTATTTCAGCATCTAATGTAAACAAATATGATTATTATACAGATTATAGTGATGATATTTACGAAGGAAGTATTAATAATAATAGAAACCACAGCAAGTAAATTAAAATATTTGTCATATTAAGATATTCCCATACATTTAAACTAGATGATTTTGTTATTATCTAGTTTTTATATATAATAAAAACTATTCTTATTTGAAAGGGGGAATGGTTTATGAATGAGAATATAATTAGAACTATATGCTCAGAAATGAATATTAGAATAAGTAATTAGATTGCAAATTGTGATTTTCTTTCATTAAAAGGATTCAAACCCGTATGAATAAATGTGTATTACCACATGAGATTACAATCATATGGGTGAAGATATCAATTTAGTAAATATTTTTAAAGTTGAGAAAGTATTCTTTAATTTTAGGGAGTTCAATGATTTGAAAAAAGAATTAATAAAAGTATTATATAATATGAATATTAAGTGTTATTTTTGAATTAAAGAATTAAATATAGAAACAAACAAATTATATTTTCTAAAAAAATAATAATATTCAATTGTGTATAAAAAAAATGCTGTTTTTTGCATTTTTATTATTATATAAGTTTTTAAAAAATCTTACTATTCTAAAATTATAAAGTTATATTAGTTATAAAAATTAAAACCATCATTATGATTTTTTTATATGTATATATATGACAAAAATAGTTTGTTATTATTTAATTTGATTTGTGTTGAAGTATATATGCATCATATGTATTACTAAATATCATCGCAATAGTCATTGGACCAACTCCTCCTGGTACTGGACTTATATATGAACATTTATTTTTTATTTTTTCATGGTCTACATCACCGATTATTTTTCCATCTATTTTATTAATTCCTACATCTATTACAATTGCTTGATTTTTTACATAATCTTCTTTAATTATATGTGGAACTCCACAGCAACTAATTATTATATCTTTTGTTAAACATATATCTTTTAGATTCTTTGTATTTGAATCACATATTGTTGTGGTTGCTCCATTATTACTTAAATAAATATATAGAGGTTTACCTACAATATAACTTTTCCCAACAATTACTATATTTTTTCCTTTAATATCTATATTATATTTTTCAAATAGTGTAATTATTCCTTTTACACTGCATGGTAAGAATGTAGGTTTATTAATATAATTATTATATATACTATTTATTGATAATCCATCTATATCTTTTTTTGAATCTATTAAGTTACAAAAATAATTAAAATTAAGGTGTGATGGTATTGGACTTTGTAGTAATATACCATTTATTTTAGGATCATTATTTAACATTTTTATTAGATTTTCTAAATTAGTATCTGTCATATCTTCAAAGTCATATATTTCATAATTAAAGCCTATTTTATTACAGTATTTTATTTTCTCATTTGCATATATTCTATTACTTTCATTATTTCCTATTACTATGATAGCTAATGTAATAGTGTAATTTATTGAGTTGTTTTTTATATTTTCTAATATTTGATCTCTTATAGTTCTTCCATCTAATATCATATTAATCACCATTTTAATTATAACAAATTTGTGATATAATTTAAATAGTTATTTTTTATGATTTCTTGTTTTACTTATTTGATTATATTATAAAT
Source organism: uncultured Erysipelotrichaceae bacterium (assembly GCA_902803795.1). Taxonomy (GTDB): domain Bacteria; phylum Bacillota_I; class Bacilli_A; order RF39; family UBA660; genus RUG14903. The sequence continues at coordinate 3,298 of CADCRC010000123.1, forward strand.
TTATAATATAATTATTGTTATAGTAGGTGATTATATGATGCTTGAAGATGCGATAAATGATTTTATAAATTATTGCTCTTTTGAGAAAGGATTTACAAATAGAAGTATTGATTCTTATAAGAATGATTTAAAAATATATACTGAATTTTTAGATAGTAAAGGTATTAGAGATGTTAAATCAATTGATTCTAATATAATAAAAGAATTTGTAAAAAATAGAACTAATTATAATTCTACAACAATAGCTCATAATTTAACTGTTGTTAAAAACTTTCATAAATATTTAGAAAAAAGTAAAATTGTAGATAAAGATTATAGTCAGTATATTGATAGACCGAAATTAAAAAAGTCACTTCCTAAAGTAATGAATGATGGTGATATAGATAAATTACTAGATATAGAAGAAAATAGTCCATTAGATATTAGAAATAAGGCTATGCTTGAACTTATGTATGGTGCTGGTCTTAGAATTTCTGAACTTATTAATTTGAAATTGAATGATATTGATGAATTTAATGCTATAATACATGTATATGGAAAGGGTAGTAAAGAGAGAGTTGTTCCAATAAATGAGTATTGTATTGATTGTTTAAATAAATATTTAAATGTTAGATCTTCCATAATTAAAAATAATGATTGTGATTTTTTATTTATTAATAATCAGGGAAGGCAAATTAGTAGAATTGGATTTTTTAAAGTAGTAAAAAAATTGTTAAAAGAGAAAGGTCTTAATACTAGTTGTTCTCCTCACACATTAAGACATTCTTTTGCTACTGATTTAGTTAATAATGGTGCTGATTTAAGAATAGTACAAGAAATGCTTGGACATTCTGATATATCAACTACTAAAATATATACTGAAATTAATAATCAACTTACATCTAGAGAATATGATGATTATCATCCTAGATCAGTTGAATAAAATTCTTAATTTTTGAAAGGAAATGATTTTTATGAGATTTAATAGAGTTTTTTTGTTAATTCTAGATTCTGTAGGAGTGGGGGAGGCTGATGATGCTTCAATATTTGCTGATCAAGGTTCAAACACTTTAAAACATATACTTGATACTAGTTCTCCATTTATTCCTAATTTAAAGAATATTGGTCTAGTTGATACTATAAATCAAGATGATTTTGATAGTGAAGCTTATTATGGGATTGCTAAGCCTAAATATATGGGTAAAGATGATATTAATGGTCATTATGAAATTATTGGTATTATTAATGATGTTGCCTATGATACTTTTAATAATGGTTTTCCTTTTGATTTACTTAATTTGATTGAAAAAGTAACTAATAGACATGTGCTTGGTAATGTTATGAGTAATGATAGTTTAGCTTTGATAAATGAATTAGGTGAAAGACAACAAAATTATGGTTCTATTATTGTTTATACTTCATCAGATTCAGATATTCAGCTTGCTGCACATGAGGAATCTGTACCTATTGAAAAGTTAAATGATTATTGTAAAAAATTAAAAATGGTTTTAGATAGTTCTAATTATCATATTTCTAAGGTTATTTCGAGACCATTTAATGGAACAGTTGGTAATTATAAATTGATTGATTCTGCTTCTCAGAGTTTTACTTCTACAATTGATAAAAAAAATTTATTGACTAATTTATCTGATAATAAATATGAAGTAATTGGTATTGGAAAAATTAATGAAATTGTTAATGGAGTAGGGATAACTAAAAAATTAGCTGCTAAAGACAACTCTGAAAATATAAATAAATTATTAAGTATTATGGATAAAAAATTTAATGGGTTATGTATATCTACTCTATCTGATTTTGATTATTATGGACATACGAGAAATGCTGATGGATTTGCTCAGTGTTTAGAAGAATTTGATGTAGAACTTACAATGATATTAAACAAGTTAGAGTTAAATGATTTACTTATAATTACATCAGATCATGGAAATGATCCAACATTTAAAGGGACTGAACATACTAGGGAAAATTTACCGGTAATACTTTATTCAAGACAATTTCAAGAACCAAAAAGAATACCTGTATTAAATAGTTTAGCTGATATTGCTGCTTCTATCGAAGATAATTTTAATTTGGATAAGATATCTCAAGGTAATAGTTTTTTAGATATTTTGAAATAATATATATCCTTATTAATATATATTATAAGGATATACGCGTATTATATCCTTATTTAATATAAATATAAGGATATAATATATCCTTTATTAATATATATTATAAGGATATATAATTATTAATTTTTATAATTAATGTTTATTGTTTTATTATAATTTTCATGTTAACTTTTAGTTTAATGTTAACTAAATTTGTATAATTATTTTATTTGTTATGATTATTACTTTCTACTATTATTTAATTACTTTTATTCTTAGTTGTTATTTTCTATTTATCATTTATCATATATCTTGGTTAACATAATATCAATTATAGGAAGTTAATTTGTCTTAAATTTAATAAAAAAACTCATATATAAGATAATTTATATGAGTTTTATATTATACTTGTCTTGCTTCTATTTCTGCCATCTTATCAAGTACTTCTGCTGCGTTTTCTTCATTAATTTCACTATATCCAAGTTCTTTTAATGCTTGTATTTTATTTGTATTTAGTTCTTCAGTTCTGCTTAATTTTTCTTCTTTTTTTTGACTTATATATTCTTCAAATCTTTTATGTAATACTGTAAGTTTTGATTTAGATGCTCCTCCAGTATTATATAGATTCATTGCTGAATATAATATACTTTCAAATATATATTGTTTGTCTTTACTATATATAAACTCCAATGGATCTGTAAAACATAGTGATTTTGATACATATGCTAGAATATATTTAAGTGTTGGCATAACTTCCATTGATTGTATATAATAATATAGATATACATATGTTTCATATGTTTCTTGTGAATTTTCTTTTTCTAAATTGTCTTTCATTATTGTTATTATATTTGTTATTAAATCTTGTTGTTTTTTAGTTAGACCTTTTAAATCTGAGAATATTTCTTTTGGATTATTTTTTCTTATTACTTGGTTTAATCTTGCTTCTACCCCACTCGTATATTCTGCATCTATTTTTATGCTTTTAATATTTTCAAAATTATCCGTATCTAAAAGTTCTAGTAACTTTGTAGCCTTTTCTTTTGGCCACTTGCTCCAATCATCTGATGACAAGTAATTGTATAACATTTGTCTTGATATACCTAGATATTTTGATAATTTTACTTTACTTATTCCAAGTTCACTTAATAGGACATTTAACTCATTCATGTTTTCCTTCCTCCTATTTCAATTATAGACAATTGTTTGTAAATAATCAAGTGTAAATTTTACATTTTTTATACATCTTATATATTTTATATTGTTATAGATTAATTGTTTTTATTATGCTATAATTGAGATAGTTGAGGTGATTATATTGAATAAGAATGTAGTTAGAATTGTAGCTATAATATTGATTTTAGCTATGGTTGCTGGATTGTTTAGCATACTTCTATATTTATAGTTAGTATGTTTTATTTTTCTTTTTATCTTGATTATGAGAGTTTATTTCTTCTTGTATAGTTCTTTTTGATATATATAGATTATTATTAATTAATCTGTTTATTTGTCTATATAAATATTTATTTGTTCTTTCTAGATTTTCATTTTTTGAGACTTTAAATGGTGTTCCAAATCTTATTATTAGATTCTTACTTCTAAATTTATAATCTCCTGTTACACAACATGGAATTATTGTTGCATTTGTCTTTTGCGCCATTGATACTGTTCCAAATTTAAAATCTAATAATATTTTATCGTATGTTTTATTTCTTGTTCCTTCAGGAAATATGCCTATTGCTCCATTATTATTTAAAATATTTATTGCTTTTTCTGTTGCATTTTTATCATGATTTTGTCTATCTACACTTATGCATCCTACTAATTTAAAGAACCATGCTAGATTGCCTTCAAAATATTCTTTTTTTGCCATATAATGTATTGGTCTTTTTGTTGACATAATTGCTAAACATTGATCATATATATGCTTGTGATTGCATGCTATGATTATTGGTCCTTCTTTTGGTATTACCTTTTTATTAATTATTTTAGGATTATACCATAGTCTAAAAAGCACTCTCATAATTGGTGTTAGTATAATATAACCTAATTCATTTTGTCTTTTATCTTTTTTCATTTGTTTTCCTCTTATTATTTTCTTCTTGAAGTTTTCTAAAATCTACTTTTCCAACTATTGTTTTTGGTAATGATTTTCTAAATTCCCATTCTTTTGGTATTGAGTAAGATGCTAAGTTCTTCTTACATAGTTCTATTAATTCCTCTTTTACTTTTCTCTCATCAATAATACCTCTTTTTAGAGCAATATATGCCTTTGGGACTTCAACTTTATATGGATGTGGTATTCCTATTACTGATGCATTTAATACCTGTGGGTGCTGTTCTAATACTTCTTCTATTTGAGATGGATATACATTATATCCTGATGTTACTATCATTCTTTTTATTCTTTGTTTGTAGAAAAAGAATCCGTCTTTATCCATATATCCTATATCACCTGTATGTAGCCATATGTTTCCATCTTTATGTAAGTGAAGTGCTCCATTTGTCTCATTTTCGTTGTTAAAATATCCCATCATAATTGTTGGACCACATACGCATATTTCTCCATCTTCATTTATTTCTTGTTTTTCATCGCTTCCTATTTTAAATATTCCTAGATAATTTCCTGGCCAAGGTATTCCAATGCTTCCTGGTTTTGAAGCGTTTCTTAAATCAACACATACTGCAGCAACTGCTTCTGTCATTCCATATCCTTGAATCATATTTGTTTTTGCTCCATGTTGATGTAAAAAATCATTTATAATTTCAACTCTTTTTTTATTTAATGTATCTCCTCCAGATATTACATATTTTAGTTTACTTAATGATACATTTTTCATTCTTTCATTTGTTGTTAGTGCTTCAAATAGTGTTGGTAC
>CADCRC010000124.1 GCA_902803795.1 uncultured Erysipelotrichaceae bacterium
GTTCCTATTCTTATAGAATCTTCTCACAATTTGATATTAATTCCTACAGCATCTCCATATTCTAGTGATTGTTCTTGGATAAGCCTTATTCATATCAAAGAATTATCTCGTATTGATAAATTTAATACTTTAGTAATTTTTGATAATGATTGTAAGGTTATTATTAATTGTTCTTATAGATCATTGGAAAATCAAATACTTAGAGCAACAAAATTATCATATGTTATTAGTCAAAGAATGAATAAGTAATTATATTTTGATTTAATAATTACTTTTTTTTAATTCTTATTTATGTTATAATAATATCATTCGTATAGGAATACATGTTAGGGGATGATTTTGATATATGAGCGTTTTTTTAGAGTTTAAATGAAGATTAAAAAAATTAAATTAGTTAATTTTAGAAATTTTTCTAAATTAGAATTAAATTTAGATGATAAACTTAATATTATGATTGGAGATAATGCTCAAGGAAAAACTAATTTTTTAGAATCTATTGTTTTTTTGGCAATTACTAAGTCTCATAGAATAGGTAATATACCAAATACTATAAAAAATGGATGTAGTACATGTAAGATTAATGGTGTTATTTTAAAAAACAAAGTTAAATCTATTTTAGAAGTTGAGTTTAATTCTGATGGTGTAAAAAAAACTTTTGTTAATAAAACTTATATTAAAAATTTATCATCTTATATATCTAATCTAAATGTTATTATTTTTACACCAGTTGATATTGATATTGTTAAATCTTCTCCTAATATTAGAAGAAATTTATTAAATTTAGAATTGTCTCAGATATCTAATTCTTATTTAAATATGTATAATGAGTATAATAAATTACTTAAAATTAGAAATGAATATTTAAAAAAATTATCTTATAATTATACATATTCTGATAAATTATATTTTGATATTATTACAGATAAATTAATTGAAAGAGCTGTTCCTATATATATGAAAAGATTAAAATTTATTGATTTAATTAATGAAAAAATAAATTTATATTTTTCAAAGATTATGAATGATGGCAATCTTAATATTAAGTATGTTTCTAATATTTTACTTGATAGTAATGATGATGAAGTTATTTCTAATAATTTGAGGAAAATGTTTGAATCTAATTATGATAGAGAAATTAGTTATGGTATGACTTTATTTGGACCTCATCGTGATGATTTTCAATTTCTACTTAATGATTTGGATTTGAAATTGTATGGTTCTGAAGGCCAACAAAAAATTTCTATATTATGTTTTAAATTATCTGAAATTGGCATTTTTAAAGATATAACTTCTTTTTATCCTATATTATTATTGGATGATATATTTAGTGAACTTGATATAAAAAAAAGAAATTTACTTTTAAAGATTATTAATTCTATGAATTGTCAGTGTATTATTACTACAACTGACTTAAAAAATATTTCTAAAAAAAATTTGGATTATGCTTCTATTTTTGAAGTTAATAATGGAAAAGTTGAAAGGAGTTTAAAAAATGGAAAATAATTTAGAAAATTATGATTCATCTTCAATTCAAGTTCTTGAGGGACTTGAAGCTGTAAGAAAAAGACCTGGTATGTATATTGGAACAACAAGTTCTAGAGGTTTACATCATTTAGTATGGGAAATAGTTGATAATGCTATAGATGAAGCCTTAGCTGGATTTTGTAAGCACATTGAGGTCACTTTAAATATGGATAATAGTGTGAAGGTTTCTGATGATGGGAGAGGTATTCCTGTTGATATACATCCTAAAACTGGAAAAAGTACTGTTGAAACTGTATATACTGTTCTTCATGCAGGTGGAAAATTTGGTGGAGGAGGATATAAAGTTTCTGGTGGTTTACATGGTGTTGGTGCTAGTGTTGTTAATGCTTTATCTGATTGGTTAGAAGTTTATGTATATAGAGATGGTCATGTATATTATCAAAAATATACACAAGGTGGTCATGCTCTTTCAGATTTGAAAATAATTGATAATTGTGATAAAGATAGAACAGGTACTACTGTTATTTTTAAACCAGATGATCAAATATTTAAAGAAACAACAGTGTATGATTATGAAGTATTAAAAATAAGATTACGTGAGCTTGCTTTTTTAAATAAAGGATTAAGAATCAGTTTATATGATGATAGATTAGAAAAGAAAAAAGATAGTTTTATGTATGAAGGTGGTTTGGTTGAATATATTAGATTATTAAATAATGGAAAAAAGCCTATACATGATACTATTATTGATATTTCTGGGGAAGAAAATGGTATTTCTGTTGAAATTGCATTACAATACAATGAAACATATAATTCAGCAATATATTCATTTGTTAATAATATTACTACTCCAGA
>CADCRC010000125.1 GCA_902803795.1 uncultured Erysipelotrichaceae bacterium
AGAAAACTAATTATTCTTTTTTTATATATAAATAGTAAAAAAATACTCATTAAAAATACATTTAAAAAATATTGAAAATAAAGGGTGATATTTGTATAATTATAATCAGAGTAGAATAGAGAATGAAGTGATTATATTATGATAAAAAATAGATATTTATTATTGTTATTATTAATGTTTATACCTTTTTTTGTATATGCTGAACCAGATGATAATGTTGTAGTATCTTCAATTAAAGTAGAAGATCAAAATGGTTATGTTACAGTAGATAATAATACAACAAATAATAATATAAATGTTAGCATGAATGAAGTAGGAGATACCATTAAATATGGTATAACAATTAAGAATAATGCTGATAACGATTATGAATTTGATGAAAATAGTTTCAATATTAATTCTCCATATATAGATTATAGTTTTGAATTAGAAGATGGAACTAATATTTTAAAAGCTAATTCTACTAAGAAACTATATATAATAATTAAATATAAGAATCAAGTACCTGAAAATGAGTTTCAACAAAATGTATATACTAATAGCATAACTCTAAATTTACAAATGCTAGCTAAAGAAAAGATTGAAGTAATAGATGTTACTACTGAACCAGTAAAAGACAATACTAAAACTGATACTACTAATAATACTAGTATTAAAGTTAATAATAGTAATAAAGCAATTAATAATCAAGAAAATCATATTGAAAAACAAGTTAATTTAATTAATAATCCAGAAACTAGTACACAATCTTACATATTTATAGTGATTATTGTTATGATTGTAAGTGCTATTTCTTGTATTATTTTTAAACATAAAATAGACTCTACATTTATAATAATACTAATAAGTACAATGGTAGTTATTCCTTTAAGTGTATATGCCTTAACTAATTGTACATTAGAAATTACAATTAATGTTAATATTAAAAAGCCTATACCAGTATCTAATAAAATATATTGGGCATTACAAAATAATGATTCTGATTATATTAATGAAACATTGGTTATAGCTGATCATGAAGTTAATGGTGCTCGTAAAGGATCTTTTAATGGAGATACAGATTTTGATGATTATTTAGAAGTACCATGGATTGGTGCAGAAATAGAGGAAGTAAGTAATCTTAGTTATAATGTAAATAATATAGTAATAGATGGAGTAGTAGCACCACAATCTACTTCTTATTGGTTTAGTGGAGTAGGATATAATTCTAATACTATGAATACAAATCTTAATGATTTAATTGTTGATAACGTAACAGATATGTCATATATGTTTATGGTTTTTGGTTCAAAAGTAGAAAATCTTAATTTAGATTTAAATAATTGGGATACAGTAAGAGTAACAAATATGAGTAACTTATTTTTAGGATTTGGTAATAATTCTAAAACAATATCTTTATCTATAAATAATTGGAATACTTCTAATGCCACTGATATGTCTTATATGTTTAATAATTTTGGAAGTAAAACTAAGTCTATTAATCTAGATATAAGTAATTTTAATACTATGAATGTTAATAATATGCGTTCTATGTTCTTAAATACAGGCTATTCTTCTAATAGTTTAAATTTAGTTATAGGTAAATGGAATACTTCTAACGTTACTGATATGAGTAGTATGTTTTCTAATATTGGTTATAGTGCAAGTAAGTGTACTATTAATGATATAAGTGATTTTGATACCTCTAAAGTTACTGATATGAGTAAAATGTTTTCTAAAACTTGTTTTAGTGCTAATACTCTAAAACTTGATTTAAGTAAATGGAATGTAAGTAATGTAACTGATTTTAATAATATATTCTATGCAAGTGGATATCATACTTCTACATGGGAAATAGGAGATTTAAGTGAATGGAATACATCAAGTGCAACTAATATGTCTTCTATGTTTGAATTATCTGGTTTTGATTCTACTATATGGAATGTCGGAGATATAAGTGATTGGAATACATCTAATGTTACTGATATGTCATATTTGTTTAAAAATGTTGCTAACAATGTTGATAAATTTGTCTTAGATTTAAAAAATTGGGATACTGGTAAAGTAACTAATATGTATTATATGTTTTACGCATTTTGTGGTGGTTCATCAGAATGTAAATTAGAAAATATAAGTAATTGGAATACTTCTAACGTAACAAATATGTCATCTACATTTAATTCTATTGCATTTAATGCCGAATCATTTAAACTTGATATTAGCAATTGGAATATGTCTAAAGTAAATAATATAAAAGAATTTATTCGTTCAGCTGGTTATAATGCATCAAATTGGGAAATAATAATACCTAAAACCAATAGTAATGGAATAAGTAATACAGAATCCATATTATATGGTTCAGCAGAATCTATTTCAATCAAATCTTCATCAGTTAGGAGTGGCAGGTTATTTACTGTAGCACAATAAGTATTAAAGACCAGGATAAACTGGTCTTTTTTAGATTAAAAAACATAGATTTATGTTATAATTAATACATAATAAAGGTGGTATAATATGAAATCTATCTTATTAAATATAGCTAAAGAAGAGTTTAATAATAATCTAAATAAAGTACATTTCGTAGATGATAAATATGCAAATAACTTTTTAAATAATCTAGATAAATATCCTCATGCCTTTGTATTAGCATGTTTAATGGATAAACGAATTAAAGCAGAAAGAGCATGGATGATACCTTATAAAGTATATAAAGAGTTAGGTAGTTTTGATATAGATTATTTATATAAAAAACCTCTTAGTAGATATAAAAGATTATTTAATGTTGGTAATTATCATATACATAATAATGAAGCTGCTAAGTATTTTTATAAAGCTATACATTTAATAAAAGAAAAATATGATGGTGATGCTTCTAAGATATGGAAAGATAATCCTAGTAGTGCTACGGTTGTATATAGATTCCTAGAATTTGAAGGTATAGGTATTAAAATAGCTACTATGGCAGCTAATATATTAGCTAGACAATTTAAAATACCAATGAGTGATTATTGTTCTATAGATGTATCTCCAGATGTACATGTAAGAAGAGTCATGAAAAGATTATATAATCTACCAGATAATGCTACTACTGAACAAATAATATATAAAGCTAGAGAGATTAATCCTACATTCCCTGGTCTAATAGATTATACATGTTGGAAAATAGGAAGAGAAATATGTCATCCTAAAAAAATAGAATGTGATAAATGTCCTTTAAGTAAAGAATGTTATTATTATATAAATAAAAAATAACTATCATTGACTATTATAATATAAAATATATAATAATACTTAAAATAATAACTTGTATTAAGATGTATTAAATTTACTGTCCGGTTTAGACCGGAATGAA
>CADCRC010000126.1 GCA_902803795.1 uncultured Erysipelotrichaceae bacterium
ATAAGAGTCAGAAAAATATTATAATGAAGATAAAATAATAAATAGATTATATAGAGAATGTGACTACTATAAATAAAAGATGTTAAATCAAAATATGAGAATATATCCTAAAAGAAAATCCTATCATATAAAAAATGAATTTATGTAAAAATAGATTCATTTTTTATTGAAAAAATAATAAATATAAATAATAAACCTCTGTAAAATAATTATATATTTTAAAAAAAATATTGATTTTAATAACATGATATTATAAAATAAATATAAGATAGATAGGATGATTGTATATGATGAAATTCAAAAATTTTTTAATTTTATTTGTTGGAGTACTATTAGTAGGCGGAATTACATATTTAGGTATTAGATATACATCTAATTCTCAAAAGACTTTTTATTCAGAAGGATATATATTATCATTTAATAAATCTAATTCTAAATCAACTAGATATAATTTTTCTAATGACACAAATTATAAAATAAGTTATGATAACGAAATATCTTTTTTAGATGTATTAGATGATAATGTAAGAGTACCTAATACATCTTTTGTCCACTATAATGATGGTTCAATTTCACTATTAAAAAAAGGCGTTATTCTAAATTTAGATGAATTATCAAAAGCAAATCCTAAATATTATAACTTATTTCAAGATGATGTTTTAAAGTTTTCAAATAATACATATTATATTGATAATTTAGGAAAGACACTTAAATTTAAAAGATTTATAATCAAAACTGATGATGATAGATATATAATAGTAGGAGATGGAATCAAATTATTAGTTGATGAAAGTGATAAAATAAGTATAAAATCAAATTATGTTGAAGTAAGTTATGTCAATGAAAATGTAGTAAAACTAGAAAATGAAGATGCAAGTTATATGACAATTAGTAAACAGGCATCTGTTTATGTAGATTCTGATATTAAACTAAGTTTAAATAGTAGATATTTCTATAAAGATAATGAAGCATCAGTTAATTTAAATCAAATAGTAATTAATAATGATGACAATATCGACATTAGACCTTTAGAAGAAAATGAAGAACAAATAGATGAAAATACTAACCTTGCAGAATTAGGAGACGACGAGCAAAAAGCAAAAGAAGGAACTGAAAATAGTGAAGGAAATAATACAACAAATGAAGAAAATATAACAAATAATAGTGAAACTAGTTTTATTAGTGAACAAGGTGGATTAAGTGGTGAAGAAGAACAAGAAGAAGAAGTAGATGAAAATTCACAACAAATTCCAACAGCAGTAATAGAAGATATAGAAGTAAATGCAAATAGTGTTAACATAAATATAAAAGTAAACGATCCTAACTCAATTATAACAGGAGATGTAGTAACATCAATAATCGAAAATGCAACAGGAAAAATAATAGATCAAGTAATAACAGATGCAGGAAATTATTCAATAGATGTATTCAATGAGAACTTAAAACCTAATACAACATATAATATTTCAACAAGAGTAAATTACAATAAAAATGATACAAGTTATTCAACTGATATTTTATCTCAATTGTTTACAACAGAAGATATCGGAATATCATTAGAAAAAGATTATTTTGGAAGTACATCATTATCATATAACTTAAATGTAGAAAATTTTTCTAAAGTTTCATCATGTAGTGTTAATCTATATTCAACAACAGGAGATCTTATAAAAGAAAATAATTTAACTATATCAAATGCTGCACAATCTTATCAAATACTATTTGAAGAATTAACACCAAATACAAAATATAATGTTAAAATAGAAGATATATTGTATGATTCAGCAATACTAGATGATGCATACAGTATTGAATTAGGAGCTAAGACACTAAAAGTAAAACCTAAATATGGTGATTTAGGCTTTGTAGTTGACAAAAAAAATAGTGTTTTTACATTAAAAATTAATAATATAAATGATTTATATAATGGAATTGAAAATTATAGATACGAATTATATGATGCAAGAGGAGATGGAACAACACCAGTTGCTGTATACGATAAGAAAACAGATGCATCAATAGATGTAAAAGTTGATGAAGGAGTAATTCACAGAGGAGTTCCATATTATTATAAAGTTGTTTTAGAGTTCTATGATAATGAAAAATATTATGAATATATAACTGGAAATAGTTCAAATATGCAAATGGATGGAGTTGAAGGACCATCAATGTCATTTACTGCTGATGAAATAACATTTGAAAGAATAAAAGGAAACATTACTATTATTGATAACAATAATACAATTGATACTACAAAAACTATGACAATTCAATATTCAAATTCAATAGGAACAGTCAAATCATATACAACAACAGCAAACATGACAATACCATTTTCAGTTGATAATCTAAGAGCCAATGAAACATATACTATATCAGTATACGCTAGTGTTAATTTACAAGATGGTAATGATCAAGTTGATATGTACCATGTAGGAAGTGCCTCTGTTCAAACAAATCCAACTAAACCATTCTCAGCTCAATTACAAGCAAACCTAGATAACTTATCAACAGCATTTACAATAAATGGAAAATTATTAAATATTTCAAATGCAGATAATACGTTAGAAGCAACAACTCTTACAGGTATATCATTTTATTTATATGAAGGTACAGATACATCAGGTACATTAGTTAAAACAGTAAAAAAAGTTGATACAGATATAAGTCAATATAATAGTAATTTAAAAACAGCATATTATGATAACGAATTTATATTAAATCCTGAGTTTTTTGGACTAAAAAATGCAGATTTAAACTCACAATTTTATACAATCGTAATTGATAATGCTTATGATTACACTGATTTTATGAATGAAATACCAATTGTAAACAATACTATAGTTGTAAAAACAAATGGTTATTTACCTGATTTACCAGTTAATCCAGATGCTGCAATAAGATATGAATATATAAGAAATAAAGATGTATACAATAATACATATTCAGAGCACTATGATCCAAATTTAGAAAATAATACTATAGTTGGTATAAAAGCAATGCCAACATATGACAACTCAAAAAAATATTTAAAGAAAATAAATTATAAAATATGGGATGCAAATACAAATAAAGAATATACAAACTATTCAAAAACTTCATTAGTAGCAGCAGATGGTACAATTGAATATGTTTACTTCTGGTTCGATAAAGGTACAAAGATAAATATAGAAGATAATACACTAGTTAGAGGACATGAATATTATTTGACATATACTGGAGAACTTGATTTAAATTATGACGGCACTCCTGAAACTGCATATCCTAGTGAAGATATAATACTAAAATCTGAAACGATAAGTGTTCCTAAACAAAAAGCAAAATTTAAATCATATCCATCTACATCAGATGCGTCAAGTTTTACAATAAAATATCAATTAGATGATTATGATTCAATACTATATGACAACCTACTAAGTGCATATATATCTGATTCTGAAAAAAATAATATGGAATTAAAATCATCAGTATCAATTAATGAATCAAGTGAATATAATACAGCAACCTTTACTGATTTAGTTAAAGGATATCTAACACTAAGATATTCATATATTTCAATAAAAAAGAAAGATTATGGAACAATTTCAGCAAATCCAGAAAATTACACTTCAAGTGAAGACGTATTATTTCAAAAATTTGATTCTACTTTTAC
>CADCRC010000127.1 GCA_902803795.1 uncultured Erysipelotrichaceae bacterium
AGGATTAGGAGTATCAGTAATATTAGAAATATTTTCATTAGAAACATTTTGTTTTATTGTAATAACTGAATTTGAGTTATTAGAATCATCACTTTTATCACTATTTATTAAATCTTTATCATCAGGTGTATATACTGCATCAATTTCATCTTCAATTTCAATAGTTTTATATACTTCATCAAAAGAAGTTAATCCATCCAATACCTTTCCTAGTGCATCTTGAAGAAGTGTAATAGTTTTATTAGTATAAACAAGTTTAGCAAGTTCATCTTTTTCAATATTTTCATCATTAATAGCGGATCTTAAGTCATCATCTAATTCTAAAACTTCTTGAAAAGCAAGACGACCTTTATATCCACCTCTACAATTAGGACATCCCTCTTTATTAGCATCCCACATCTCTTCAATATCTTTATGCATGTATTTTTTAAATATTTTCTTTTCATATTGAGTAGTAGCTCTTTTTACTTTACATTTTGGACATAACATTTTAGCTAGTCTTTGAGAAATAATACCAGACAATGCTGTTGAAAGAAGATAACGTTCTACATCCATATCAAGCAAACGCTCAATCGTAGAAAGAGAATTATTAGTATGGATAGTTGATAAAACAAGATGTCCAGTAATAGAAGCACGAATTGCAATTTGTGCAGTCTCAGAATCACGAATTTCTCCAATAAGTATTATATTTGGATCTTGACGTAAAATAGATCTTAAAGCCGTAGCAAAAGTCATACCTATCTCAGCATTTACTTGTACTTGATTTATACCCTCGATATTCATTTCAATTGGATCTTCAACTGTAATAATATTTGTTTCCGGTTTATTCAATCCTTGTAATACAGAATAAGTTGTCGTAGATTTACCAGAACCTGTAGCTCCAGTTACCAAAATAATACCATTTGGAAGTTCCATCATTCTTTTTAATTTTTTTAAGTTATCTGGATTGAAACCTAATGAATCAACTCCATGTAATGATCTAGAATAATCTAAAATACGAATAACTATTTTTTCACCCTCATTAACAGGAAGTGAAGAAACACGCATATCTAAAAATGTACCACCAAAGTTTCCCTTTATAGAACCATCTTGTGGCAATCTTGATTCAGTAATGTTCATATTAGCTAACAATTTTAAACGGGTAGTTAAATTACGTTCATAAGCTTTTGGAATAAAAGAATAATCTTGGCATTCACCATCTATTCTAAATCTAACCATCATTCCATCTTCACGTGGATCAAAATGTATATCAGAAGCACCTTTTTTTGATGCATTAACAATTATAATATCAGCTATTTGAGTTATTGGAGTACGAGAAAAATCAAAAACAACTTTGGAATTATTAAGATTTTTTTCTTGATTTTGAGATATCTGCATTACCTGAGGTCGTTGTATATTAGAAATTTTTTCTTTTGGAACTTGTTGCATATTTTGAATTTGTTTTCCTTGAGGTTGTTGTATATTCATATTATGATTTGATTGCACTACGCCACTATTCTGCATTTTTTGTGCAGTAGTAATCACTTGCGCTTGCGATTGCTGGTTCATACATTCACCTCTTTTTATTCTTTTATTTTTTTATACTCATTTATATGGTAATTTATCTTTTTTTATTATATAATAAATTTGATAAGATATCAAGGAAAGAAGGATATAAATTTTGAAAATAGTTAATAAAAAGGGATTTGTATTAGTTGAAACATTAGTAGTAACAACATTTATAATGGTTATTATATCTGTAGTTTATACAAATTATTTTCCATTAATTGCTGAATATAATATTAGAGAATCATATGATGATGTAGATGGAAAATTTTCTGCATATTGGATTAAAGAATTTATTGTATCCGATTTTTTTAACTTGTGTCAAAAAAACTTAAGCAGTGATATGACATCAATAAATCCTTCATATACTAATTCAGATGATATTACTAAAGAAAATAGATGCACTGGAAAAAATCTTTCTTCATCTGAAGAAGATCAAAAATACAATCTAGAAAACAAGACAATCAAAACAATTATAGACCAACATGGATACTATGAGTTTAAATGTAGTTCAATAAAAAATGCTGAATATGTAAGTGAATGTAATCAAATAGTATCAGCATTAGAAATCAAACATATGTATATTACAAAATATACACTTGCAGGATATGATCCTAATGAAGATATAGTTCCTAATGATCCAAATAATAGAGATGCATGGAAGAATTGGATAAGCAAAGGAGATCCAAATTATGTGTTTTTTAAAGAAGTAGCAAAAGAAAACACTTGTCATCAATTTGACACTGCATTTACTGAATATGTAAATTATCTTCCAAAATATTTTAAAAGAAATAGTACAACAGGTATTATGTCTGCTGGATATAGAGTTATAATAGAAATGTATAGAACAAATCATAATAATGATACAACAGGAACATATTCAGGATTAGGAGAAGATATTGATCCTAATATGGAAGATGACTATTATGCATTTAGTGAAATGGAAATACCACTTGAATGTAATAGTTGTGGAAATTCCACATGCATTTAGGAGGTAATATATGAAGAAAATTAATAACAAAGGTATTACTATGATAGAAATAATTGTAGTATTTATATTAACATCTACAATTACTATCTCAATGTATAAAACAATTCTTGCATTTAAAGAAAAACAAGATCAAGAAGAGAAAAAAGAAAAAATAACTACATATAAAAATTTAGTAACAAACGATATACAAATGGATATTATAAAAAAGAAACTAGTTGACGTACAAATATATGTGGGAGGACAACAACAATTATATGCAAATAAAGTTGTTGGAAAATATGATGCAAACGGAAAAGAATATGGTGTAGATAATTATTATTGTGAATATAATAATGAAAATACGACTTTAAATAATAATTGTGCAATGTATGTTGCTATATTAAAATTTCAAGATGGATCTTTAAAAAAATTACAAATAAAACAACAACTTGCAGCACAAATTGAAGAATTTGTAATATATAAAGACCCAGAAGAAGCAACAGGAAATGATACAGGAGAAATAACAAATCCAGTAGGAGAAGATCCTAATTCAAAAGTAAACGATTCTTTTGAAATTTTATATGGAGATTATACTTCAGCAACCAATCATGCACAAAGAGAAGCAAATTTTATAGATAGAGCAGAAAATTATACACCGCCATTTTTAGGATATTCAAGAAATAATTATAATAAAAAAGTATTTGATTTAAGATTAGAAAATGTAAAACTTTCAGTTATTAATAATACTTTTACTGCATATCTAGGAATGAATTATCCAGATCTAGGAGAAAGATATTCTATTAATATAGTGGCTCCACTTCAATTTACGGTATCAACTTCAACCAAATATTTCTACTACACTGGAGTACAACAAGATTATATAATTCAAAAAACAGGTGTATATAGACTTAAGGCGTGCGGAGCATCAGGAGGTGGAAATAAAATAAGTGAAAATCAAGGATCTATTGGTGGAAGTGGAGGATGTGTTGAAGCATATAGACGTTTTAATATGAATGATTCTATTAAAATTTTTGTAGGTGGAACAACAACTAATGCAACAGGAGGAACAAACGGAAATAGCATAGCTGATTCTGGAAAAGGTGGAGATGGAAAAGAGCCTGGATTTGGAGGCGGAGCATCTTCTGAAATTTGGCTAAATAATTCAAGACTAATTGTAGGAGCCGGCGGCGGTGGTTCGGATAACAATGATAATACAGATACAGAACTAGATAATGAAGAAAAGCCATTTTTTGATGGATCAGGTGGAAGAGGTGGAGGAAACTATTGCGGAGAAGCAAAAGTCAACGGAAACTATAAAACATTATCAAATAATTGTAACTCTACATCTAATGGAGCAAACGCTACAACTTCTGGAGCTGGTGGTGGAGGCGGTGGCTTTCTTGGAGGAAATACCGACAATAACACAAATGGCGGGGGATGTGGAGGTACATCATACATAAACACTTCTGATGGCGTATTTGATGGAATAACAGGAATTGATACAAATATAGGAAACGGATACATATATATATCTTTAGTTTCAGAAGAATAAATAATATATTAACAAGATAGGGGGAATTTAAATGAAAAAAACAATTAATTCAATAATTAACATTTTAGTTGAAGAACATAGATTTATAATATTTCTAATAGTATTATATATAACACTATCATTTCCATTAAATATATATATTTTAACAGGAGGAGATATAAGTGATATTTCAAATAGAATTGAAATAGAAGATTCATATAAAATAAAAGGAAGTTATAACATATCATATGTAACAGAAATGAAAGCAAACACTATGTCATATATATTAAGCTATATAATTCCAAACTGGAAAAGAATAGAAATTAAATCATATCAATATGACGACTCAGAAACAATGGAAGATATTAATACAAGATCATATTTAGATTTAGATAATGCAAATTCTAATGCAATATACTATGCATATAAACTATCAGGTAAAAATATAGATATAATGGACACCCACATATATGTAACAGCAACATATTCAGAATTTAAAAACAATCTAAAAGTAGGAGACGAAATACTATCAATAGATGATAAAGAATTTGATGATATATCAAAATATTCTGAATATATAAGTAATCTAAATGAAAATGATGATGTAACAATAAAAATATTAAGAAATAAAAAAGAAAAGGTAGTAACATGTAAACTAAAAAAAGTAAATGATAGAATAATGTTAGGAGTTTCACTAGATATTGTTAGAGATTATAAGACAACGCCTAAAATAGATTTAAATTTTGAAGCAAATGAATCAGGCCCTTCAGCAGGATTAATAACAACTCTATATATCTATGATAAACTAACAAAAAAAGATTATACAAAAGGACTTAAAATAGCTGGGTCAGGAACAATAGAATCAGATGGTTCTATAGGACAAATAGGTGAAGTTTCATATAAACTATTAGGTGCTGCATCAAGAAAGGCAGATGTATTTATAGTCGCCAAAGGAGAGAACTATAAAGAATGTTTAAAAACAAAAAAGGAAAACAACTTAAAAATTAAAATAATTGGAGTATCAAATATAGAAGAAGCAGTAAAAGAATTAAAAAAATTAAAGAAATAACATGAAATTTTAAAGCAAATAAAAAAACCAAGATATAGAAAAAACATCTTGGTTTTATAATAAATTGATAATATAAAAAAAATGTAGTATCATTAATATAATAGGATGTGTTCATATGAATAATAAATTATATAACATTATAAATAATTTATTAATATGTATAATTATAATATTAATATTTATAATAATAATGCTACTTATTGTCAAAAATACAAGTATAACTAAATTAAATACAAATAAATATGATGATGGAAATATAGTAGAAAAACAAGAACAAGAAGAAACCCCAACTAGGTCAAAATATCAAACATCAATAACATTTGATAATTATTATGATAATAGCAATGTAAAAACAGTAAAAGATGCATACAAACTAATAGTTGACGATTCTGTTAATCAAAAATCTTCATGTCCTAAAGAAATATTAGATATAGAAAATGAAATAATAGAAAAATATGATATAAGTGCAGTTAATCTATGTGAGCTAGATATTAATTTAGCAAATAAAATAAAAGATATTATTGATACCATATATAATGATTACCCACTAGCAAGAGGATATTTAACAAATCTTACAATAGGAAATCTAACAATGGATGAATCAAATATTGTAGCCTTCTTTCAATCAAGTAGATTATTTTCACTAACAAAGAAAGATGCTAGAATTTATAAAATGATTATGTTATTAAATTCAAGATATTTTTTAAACACAACTCTTTTATCAGCATCAAGTAGAAATGCTGGTGAAACAGGATGGTGGCCTAGAAATACAAATGAAGTTTCAGTAGTTATACACGAATTAGGACATTATCTATCATTTCTATCATCACTTCAAAAACACAATTATAATTTAAAAATATTAATATCAAAAAAAGATTCTCCAGAATATTATGAAATAATATCAAATTTTTCTAGTGGAAAAGATTCATATGATTTAATAAATGAAGCATACAATAAATTTATAAAAGACACAAATTCAAATGCAACATTTGATAATTTTAGAAGAAGTATATCAGAGTATGCTATTGCAAAAGATAAAAAAGGCAATTATATATATGATGAGACTATTGCTGAAGCATTTCATGATGTTTATTTAAATAAGGAATCAGCAAGACCAGCAAGTATATATATAGTAAATGAATTAAAACAATATTTAGGTGGTTAACATGAAAAAATATATTTTAGTATTATTTTGCTTTTTTATAAGTATTGATGTATCAGCAAAAGAATTTGATATTTCAAATTTTTCATTTGACAATATTACAAATATTAATTCATTTAATATAAAAACAAATGAAGAAGATTACAATGAACTAGCTAAAGCAACAACTTATCTTTTATTAGGAGGATATAATAATAAAAATGAAAATAGTCTAGACTATTATAAAAGATATAAATCATTTTTTAAACTTCAATATACAAAAAAAACAGAAGATGATAAATCAATAGAAAATCAAAAAAGTACACTTGCATCTTTTTCATTAATACAAGTGTTTAATCAATTAAATGATAGAAATATAATATATAATAATATAGATAACATTAAATATAGTAAATATAATGATAGTATAGTATTAGACGTATTTATAAAAAATGCCTCTTTAAAAGAAGAAGATAGTAAAAACCCTTTAAAATATAAATATATTAAAACATCTTTAGTATTACATTATTATTATAGCATTCAAGATAATAATTATAAACTATACTATTTATATGCAGAATATGGTAATGATATAAATACATACTATACTCAAAAAGAAAATAATGAAACCATTTTAACATCTAAAATATATGAACCTAATAATATAAACTATTTATATGATAATAATTACAATATAGATACAGATCTTATATATAATATGAATATAAATAATAGTATATATCTAGAATCATATTATAATTCAAAATTAATTGAAACAACAAATGGTGTATTAATCAAAGATGGCCTAGTACTAACAACATCATCATTTATAGAAAATGCATTAATGAATTCATCTAATATATATATAAAAGATAATAATTTTAATAATCTAGAAATATTAGGAATAGTATATTTAGATAAGTCAATAGATATATGTATTATAAAATTAAAAGAAAAAAAACCAAGTAGCATAGAACTATCAGATGTAAATATAGACAATACAATAATTACAATATCATCTACTATTGGATTAAAATTTAATACTAATATAGGAAAAGTACTAAGCAATAATAACTATTTAAAAACAACTCTATCTCTAACAAGTAAAGAAACTGGTTCACCAATCTATTCTGATACAGGTAAACTAGTAGGAATAAATATAAGTATAATTGACTCAATAGATGGATACTACGCAATAAATTATAATATATTAAATGAAATATATAATAAATTTGACTATAATTCACCATATATTAGTTTTGATATTCTAAAAGAAGACTATTATAATAACTATAAAAATGAGAAAAAGCAAATAATAAAATATGGGAAATATGATATAAATTTTGATTTAATAAACTTGAATCTAATTAAAGCAACCTATAATGATAATGTTTTAGCACTTCGTTATAAAAATGATATAAGCGAATATATAAAAACAAGTGATTTAATAAAAGATTTTATTAACTATCTAGATAAATCATATAAAAACAAAATAAAAAGTCAAAAGAAATTAATATATGAAAATAATAAATATAGAATAAGTATCATATATATGTTTGACTATGTAATAGTGAGTGTGGTAAATATATGAAAAAGAAAATAATAATAAGTCTTATATTAATATCAATACTAACTTTTGTAGCAATCTTCCTATATATAGACATGATAACAAGCAAGAAATATACAAATAAGTACTATTCAATAATATATGATAATATATGGAAAATAAAAGAAAATAAAAACAACATAAGATTAATTAATAATAAATCATATATAGATATATATATAAAGAAAATATCAAATAAATATAAATACTATAATATAGAAAAACTACCAATAGAAGAAGCATTATCAAATACAAATAAAACATATAAAATAATAAATAAGAAAAATGGGAATATTGGTAACTACAATGGAATAGAACTTCTATATGAAGACAATAAAAGCAATTCATACAATATAATATATAAAGATAGTAATAATTTATATCTGATAAATTATTACTCTCCAATAGATAACTTTGATATATTACTAGACTCATTTTATAAAACTTTATATAGTTTTGAAATAAATCAAAATAAATATTATTATGATTACAAACCAAATATTAAATATAATAAAATTACATATAAGAATAATACCCAAATAGATAATAAAATAACAAATACAATAAACTATAGTATACATAGTAATCACTATGAAGTAATATATTCAATACCAAATATATTTAAACTAAAAGAATTTAATAGTACATTTAATAATTTTGAATATGAAGACTATATAATAAATGCCAGTATACTAAACAAAAACATATATAGTTATATAGATAAAGATAGTAATAACAATATATATAATGAATATAAACTATATAAAGATAATAATTATAAAGAACAATTAGAATATAAAGATAATAGATATATATATATGAATAGCTATAAAACAAATAATCAAGAATATAATAATGCACATATAATATATGAATTAGATAATAAACATATATTTGAAATAACAATAAATTCAAATAATAATATTACAAATAAAATAATAGAAAATATAAAATTAGAGAAAAGCAATAACTATTCAAGTTATATAAATACAATAAATATTAATGATAACTTTTATGGAAATCTACAAAAGTTTATAGATAAAAATAACTATATAAAAATAGATTTACAAACAAATAAAGAATATAATGAAATAGATAAAAATAATAATATGTATAATCAAAAAATATTTACAAAAGAATATAATGAAGAAATAAATGATTATAATGAATATCTAATTATATCTGTAGAAGATAATATAGATTTAGACAATATATCAAATAATGATATATACGGATTTATAGATAACTACGAATATAAAGATTTAGAATATGACAACAATATTAATATAAATAATTATAAATGTAATATATATAAAGGATATTATAGTAATTTATCAGGAATAGATTTTACAGATAAAAATAGAAACCTATATAAATTTTATATAAAACAAATATATTGTGACATAACAAATAATTTATATCTAAAAATAACATTCAAAAGTACAAAAGATTATATTAATAATGAAGATATTGAAAAAAATATAAAATTTGATATAATAAAACAAGAATATGAAAAGTAGGTGAATATAATGAATAATGAAATTCCTGAAGAAGAAAATATAAATATTGAAGACATATCAATAGTAGACGAAAAAACATTATATGGAAATAATAAAGAATTATCTAAAGCAATAAAAGAAATAGAAATAAAAGATAATACAACACAAATAAACGATGGAGTAAGAACAAATGTAGGTTTTAATCCTAACTTAAGTATAGAAAGTACAAATGATAAGCCAGAAGATAATACAAATGTAAATAATGAAAAAATATTATTAAATGAATATACTAATAAAGAATTAGAAATAAATCCAAAATCCAACTCTAGCAAAAAACATACAAAATTATTAATAGTATTATTATTAATACTATCAGCAGTATCATTAGGATTTGGTGTTTATGGAATAATGTTAGGAAACAAATATAAAGAAATAAATAATAATTCAAATGAAAAAAAACAAACAAACATTGAACAATTAAAAACATACAAATACTCATATAAAGGTTTCAGTATGCAAATCCCAATAAATATTACTGTAACAACACCTACTAGTGATGAAGAATATCCTGTATTAACAAATGATACAAATAAATGGACAGCTAGTGTGTTATTAACAAATAAATCATACGAAGAAATTATAAAAAATAAAAATATAGTAAAAGAAAATTTAGAAAAACTAGGTATAGAAAACATACAAACAAATCAAAAAAAGTATAATAATATAGATTTTATATTATTTGAAGGAATAAAAGCAGGGGAATATGTAATGTTTGCATATGCACCAATAAATCCAAGTTATATATTAGGATATCAAATATATACTTATAATAATGAATCGGATTATTCAATGATGAATGATTTATCAAATATAGTAAAATCATGCGAACAAGAAAATCTAGTAACAAATAGCAAAACTGAAGAAAAAAAATATATAAATGAAGCAATAAATACAAATAAAGAATAATTTAGCAATAATAGATTGCTTTTTTTATTTACAAATTCATAACAAAATCAAAGAAAAGGCAACGATATTAACAAAAAATAGAAAAAAACTAAAAAAAACAAAAAAAATTTAAAAAAAATGTTGACATTGAAAAAAATAACTGATATATTATTACTTGTCAACGAGAAAGAGACAAGAAATGATCTTTGAAAACTAAGCAAAACGTCAAATTCTGATAAAGAGAAATTAAATTTTCAAATAGAAAATTTTTTATTTGAGAGTTTGATCCTGGCTCAGGATGAACGCTGGCGGCATGCCTAAGACATGCAAGTCGAACGAGATGGCCTTTTGAAAACTGCGTACTTGTACAAAGTTGGATTAAGATTTTCCATCTAGTGGCAGACGGGTGAGTAATACATAAGTAATCTACCTCAAAGACTGGGATAACGTTTGGAAACGAACGCTAATACCGGATGATTCTTCTTACACAAGTAAGAAAGCTAAAAGGAGCGTTTG
>CADCRC010000128.1 GCA_902803795.1 uncultured Erysipelotrichaceae bacterium
AAGATTGCTTCTGTAGCAGTTAATACTGTAGACTCAGTATATCATGATGGACGAGCTGCAGTTGATTCTCTTTATCATGATGGAAAGGCTGTTGTAGGTACTGTTTATCAGGATGCAAAGGCAGGATTCAATAATCTTTATCCTGACATTAAATCTGCTATTATGAGTATTGGACATGCTATTGGAGTTGCTGCTGAACATGTATATACTGTATTGGTGAAGAAGTATTTTGTACTTGGTGTCAAACAGTTAGTAATTTGTATTATCGGACTTATTCTATTCATTTGGGGAATATTCTCGTGGAAGAAAGCTACACCAGTTGGACAGCCAATTACATATAGAGTTATAGTTCCGCTTATTATGATTATCGGTGGTATTATAACAATGTGCAATGTAAATTATGATGATATGCTTATGGGACTTATCAATCCTGAATATGGAGCAATCAATTATATTCTTGATTATACTAAGGAGTTGGCTAAGTAAAGTCAACTCCATTTAAAAAAATAAAAGTTAATTACAACCATTAAAAATACTGTTATGACAAAATATATATATCAAAGAACTGTAATTTGTATTTGTATTTTATCATTATCTATTATAATAGGCGGATTATTTATTCCTGGATTTTATAAAACAAAATATACTAATTGCAAAGTAATACAAAATATTCAAGCACGACATAATTCTGCTGAACCTAATATTGGATGTAATGATTTAGGTAGATATGTTAAATTATCATATACAGATAATAATGGAATTAGACATGAAACAATAAATTTTTGGCATTATAATAATAGAATAGATAAATCATGTAAGAAAAGTTATTATGACCTTATTGAAAGACATGAATATAAAAAATTTAATAACTTGACTATTATATTATTTGTGATATTTGGATTATCATTATTATTAATTTTATTTACATGTTTAGATAAAATGGATGTAAAATATGATTATTGTAATAGCGATTCAAAAGATATAGCAATATTTAGAATAAAAGTATTTTGTTGGTGGAAAAAATTTACCGAACATCCGGCTGAAATAGTTAATAAATACTGTGAAAAAACATTAAATGAAATATTTGGGAGAGCACCACCAAAATATAAATCATTAAACTTTTTGTAGTTTTTAGAAATCCAAGAAGTTGTTACTAACATAATATATTTGTTTTGTTTGATATATTAATATAGTAACAACTTCTAAAAAATTTAACTATATATAAATTTTATTTTTGCCATTCTGCAGCAAATTTTTTATAATCTTTTCGTATTTCACTATAATATGGAGTTGAATGTCTATCAAAATATCTTATACAATTAATTTCATGTAATTCTCTTTCGCGATATTCATTAACTATTTCAGCTGGATGTCCGGTAAATTTCTTCCACCAACAAAATGCTTTTATTCTAAATAATGCTATATCTTTTGGATCATTACCCCAATAATCATATTTGACATCCATTTGTCCCGCACATGTTGGAATACACATTATTCCTGATATCATAAAACATCCTATAAGTATACCAATTAACCAATCACGTGTAACATATCCAATGTGTTCCTTAACTAATTGATTATATTTTTTAGAAGTAATGCATTTGTCTATTTCATTATTATATGTGAAAAAATGATAATCTGTATCTTTTGTACCATCATCCTTTACATATATGAATTTAACAAGTCTTCCAAGATCTTTACATGAAGTTGATTTATCAAATTGATAATGACGACATTCAATATTCTTAATGATTTTTACGTTATCATATTTTTTAGAATAAAACCCATCAATAAAAAATCCGCAAATACAAAATATAATTGATAATGTAAAAATAGTAAGTATAACTCGTTGAATAATATATTTTATCATATCATATTTAATATTTAATGATTTAAATAAGAGTTGACTTTACTTAGTCAACTCCTTAGTGTAATCAAGAATGTAGTTAATTGCTCCATATTCTGGATTAATGAGACCCATAAGCATTTCATCATAGTTTACATTATACATTGTCAAAGCCCCAAATAGAATAAGAATACATGGTACAATAACTCTAAATGTAATAGGCTGTCCAACTGGTGTAGCTTTTCGCCAAGCAAATACTCCC
>CADCRC010000129.1 GCA_902803795.1 uncultured Erysipelotrichaceae bacterium
TAATTAATAAACTAGATATTAGAGATTATGATAAATTAAAAGAGGCTGAAGCAACTATTTCTTATAAAAAACTTTTACAAATATAATTTTATAAATTATAAAGTTCTATCATTTTCTAAAAAAGAACATATATAATATTGAATAAATTATATTAATAATCATATACATATCAAAGAAAACTATTTTCTCCTATTTTCACTAACCAATTCTATATTAATTGTTAATTGCTTTATTCTCTCAATAATTCTTCTAGCTTTAACTTTATCAACACCATTTTGAGTAATTGATAGGTTCTTTTCTAATTGATCAAGTGTTAAATTAGAAGTAAAAAAAGTAGGTAATTTATTTTCCATTCTATATTGAAGTAAAGGGCCTAATATATCATCTCTAGACCAATTAGACACATTTTCAGCACCAATATCATCTAAAAGCAACAAAGGCATATTCTTAATATAATTAAATTTATCAGAAAAAGAATAATCAGAAAAAGACCCTCTTAAATCAACTAAAAATGATGGAAAATAAACAACACAAGATTTAATATTTTTTTTAGCCAACTCATTAAATAAACAAGAAATCAAATAAGTCTTACCACTACCAAATGATCCATTTAAATATAATCCTTTTATACTAGAATCTAATAAATTATCTTTATTCTTTAAATAACTTTTATAAAACTCATTAAAATATTTTATAACAGGTAATCTATTTTTATCATCTTTATATATATCTTTAAAAGAAGCATTATATACATATCTAGGCATTTGATATAATTTGATATTTGATTTAAATTCATCATCTTTTTCCTTCTTATCTAAATAATCACACGATTTAAAATCAAATTCAATTATATTGTTATTTTTTCTAGGAACTAATCTGTATCCAACATTTTCATTCTTACATTCACTTAACTTCTTACAATTACTACAATTCTTAATATCATTAAAACAATCTTGAAGTCTAGATAAATATTTACATGCAATATCTTCATTAATTTTATTTTTTTCTAAATATTTTTTAAAATCACCATCAGATATAGAATCCATATAATTTCTTTTTAATTCTAAAATATTAACTTTTTTATTTAACAAATTTTCTTCTTTCATAAAATTACCTCTTAAATAATTCTAACAAAATATTTATATTTGTCTATCATAAAATGAAATAATTTTCTCAGCCATCTTCATTCCATCAACACAACTACTTGTAATACCACCAGAATATCCAGAACCTTCACCAATAGGAAATATACCTTTTATATTAGATTCATAATTTATATCTCTATTAATTCTAATAGAAGATGATGTTCTAGATTCAACGCCAGCAAGAATACCACTATTAAATCCAGGAATTATTTTATTAAAATACTCAATTCCAAATATTATATTTTTATTTATATTATCACTAAATATACTTCTTAAATTAGATGATTTATATTTACCTAATAATTCAATATTATCTATATCATTTATTAAATTATTCTTAAAATCATCAAAAAACTGAACAGGTATTAACCCATTTTCTAATTCAAACGTCTTTTTTTCTATACTTCTTTGATAATTCAAACCATCAAACAAATTATATCCATAATCTTTTTCTGAAACATTAACTACAATAGCACTATTAGAATAAATAGAATTTCTTTTATAATTACTCATTCCATTTACTCTTAAATATCCATTATTAGTAGAACTATTTATAACATACCCACCAGGACACATACAAAAAGAATAAATACCATAATCACCATTATGACATACAAGTTTATAATTAGCTGAATCCATAATATTATATTTATCATGATACATAGCTTTATCAATCAAACATCTATCATGCATAATTCTAAATCCAACAGCAAAATTCTTATTAGATAATTTAATTCCAACTTTATTTAACATAAAATATGTATCATCACTATAATGTCCTATCGCAAGTATTAATAAAGGATTATTAATTTCATAACTATCATTAATAACAATAGATTTAATTTCATTATTAGAAACATTTATATTAGTTAATTTACTATTAAATCTAAATTCACCACCTAATTTGATAATTTTATTTCTAATATTAGGTATTACTTTAACTAAATTATCACTACCAATATGAGGATGAGAATTATATATTATATCCTTAGGAGCACCATTTTCAACAAATATCTCTAACATCTTTCTAATTCTAATATTATCATGTGTTTGACTAAACAATTTACCATCAGAAAAAGTACCCGCACCACCTTCTCCAAAACAAACATTAGAATCCTCATTTAACTTATTATATTTAAATAATTTATCTACATCAGAAACTCTATCTTCAACACATTTACCTTTTTCTATAATTAGAGGTTTAAATCCATACATTGATAGAATATAAGCACAAAATAATCCAGAAGGACCACTACCAACAATAACAATTTTTTTATCTAATTTATTACTACCATAATTATCAATTATATATTCTTTTTTAATATATTTATCAATATTATTGTATTTTTTAATTAATTTATCTTCCATATCACAACTAACAATAATACTATATACATAATATAATTCATTTCTACTATCAATAGATCTTTTATTTATTTCAAAATAACTTATATTACAAATATTATAATTATCTTTAATATACTTCTTTATTTTAATTATATTATTATCATCTATAACATCTTCTTTATTATTTATTAAAATTTTAATATTATTTATTCTAATCATATAATTCTCCAATAATAACATCACTAACTCTTAAAGAACTAATAAAAGCAAAAGCTAAATTATATCCTCCACATATACCAACAATATCTAATATTTCTCCAGTAAAAAATAAATTTTTATAATTAATAGCCTCTAATTTATTATTAATAGAATTTAAACTAACACCACCAGAAGAAGCCTGTGCTCTATCAAAAGATTTATAATTAGTTATATTAATTCTAAAATCAACTAATTTATTATAAATTAAATCAATTATATTAGTTCTCAAATTACAAACAACTTCATCTTTATTTATATTTAATTCTTTTAATATTGTATTAACTATTTTATCATTAACAATATTACATAATAAAACATATATAGATAAATCACCATGATTACTTATATAATTATAAAAATCAAAATCATAAATAAAATTAAAACCTAATACAACATTATTATTTTTTAATAATTCACAAATTATAATATTAGATAAATTAAAAATACAAATACCACTTACACCATAATCAGTAAATTGTACTTGTCCACTAACAATTTTTCCATCTAATTTAACATCTTTATTATTTACATATAATTTAATATAAACATCTTCTCTAACACCATCTAAATTCTTTATATATTTATAATCACTAACAAGAGGAACTAAGCTAGGTTTAACTTCAATAATATCTACATAATTATTTAAAACATTATATATATTAAAATCAAATCTATTATAAGAAGGAGAACCACAACCAAATATAACAAAATCATAGAATTTATCATTAACTAAATAACCATCTAAATATTTACTAAAAGATTTTAATATACAATTACACTCAATATTAATATTATACTTATTCAAATAATAAACAAATAAATCTCTAATACTTTTAGCTTGACGACTTAAAGGATAAATCAAATCTTCTTTATTATAACTACAAATACCAAGTTCACATAAAGAAGAATAAACTTTATTAATATAATTATTATCAAACAAATTATCTAATATACTAACATTAGAACTAGAAAAATAATTATCTATATTTATATCTTTATTAAAATAATTACATTGACCATTACCTGTTTTAAGTAATTTTTTTAAAATAGAATCATCTTTTTCAATAATAGTAATATCAATTAAATTATTAATATCCCTCTTTTTTATATTAATAGAACAAAAACAACTACTAACTCCTCCACCAATAAAACAAATTTTCTTCATAAAATTATAACCAAACTCCAAATACTATACCAAACATTGCCATCA
>CADCRC010000130.1 GCA_902803795.1 uncultured Erysipelotrichaceae bacterium
GATATACTAACACACAATATACATATATATTTAACAATATTATCTTTAACATCAACATTACTTTTATATAACATTATAAAAATAACCATCAATATAAAATAAGAAACATGATAATAATCAATTAAAGGAAAACAAACTATAATATATAACATTACATATATATATATAATATTCTTATCTATAATAAATTTATAAAATACATAAATAAATCCAATTATCATAATAATAAAATAAAACAAACTAATATCATTATTACTACTAAAATCAGTTAATCCAAGTATACATAAATTAACAAAGTTATAAAAAGAACCACTCAAAATTAAATATAACAAAAATAATACAGTTGGAATAATAAATCCTAATAATCTTCTAATAAACTTTTTTATATCTTTAAACAAATAATAAAACATTGGCAAAAATAACATAACTCCAATATTCTGTTTAGTTATTATCAATAAACCCAATACAATCCCAATAATAAAATCATCTTTTTTATTTTCTTCTAAATATATTAAAACAATAATAAATAAAAAACTAATAAAATTATATCCTGGAAACAAAATAGAAGCAAACTTTAAAGGATAAGGTAATATCATACATAATAAAAACAAATAAATCTTATTATTTAACATCTTTTCTAAAAAATAAAACATAATACAAAGAAAAATACTTTGTTCAACATAAATAACAATAATAGATTTACTAAATAATAATCCTATAGAATATAAAAAAGGAGAAAATAAAGGTACTACAATATTAAAATCATTATATGCAATCTCTCCTCTACTTATCGCATAACTAAATCCATAATTTACATATAAATCATTTCTATATAAATTATAAAACAATAATAAACAAAAGAAAAAATAAACAAATAATAAAGTAAACTTAATAATATTTCTATATTTAATACTACACATACCTACTCCTTATAATATATATTATAATCATATATTGTATCAACCAGTTCATAGTTTTTATTAATATAATTATATATAGGATAATAATCTTGTAATTTATCATCCCTACAATCAATCATAAATCTATTAATAAATATATATGTATTATGTAAACTATTTAATTTTAAAACCACTTTTTTTTCTATATCATAACCCCAATTACCATATAACATAACATTAAAATAACTAATTCTATTATTACTAGATATATCCATAAATGTTGACATTCTATCAATCATTATTCTATTATTATATTTTTTATATTTTTCAAATACTTTTCTATACTTCATATCATTCTTATTCAAATACATAAATCTAAAATGTGGCAAATTAATATTTTTCATATCTTTAAATTTATTAAATGTAACATAACTATACATTATAAAAAACATAACTATAATAATAGAAAATATTATATTAATTACCCTACCATTTTTAAAATCTACTTTTTTATATTCAAATAAATAAACAAATAAACAAATAAAATATAAATATAAAAACATAGTAATATGATAAGAATCAAATAAAGGTATCGCAAAACAAATACTACTAGCCATATAATAATTTATAATATTTTTTCTATCTTTTTTAATTATATATAAAGAAAAAACAAATAAAATAATAGATATAACACTACCAATAGATATATAATTACCATTACTATTAGAAAAACTAAATAATCCCAAAATACATAAATCAATAAAATTAAATAAATTACCAACTATAATAAGATAGACAATAAAAATAACACATGGAATAAAACAACCTATAATTCTATCAATTATTCTTTTCTTATCAAAAACTCCAATTATAGAAAATAATAATACTACAATTCCAATAGTATGTTTAGTTAATAACAATAATCCAATTACAAATCCAATTTTCTTATCACTAAAATTGTTAATTTCCAAATATAAAAGTAATAAAAACAAAAAAATACATAATAAATTATAAGACCCTATAAAACTAAAAAAGAATGAAAATAATATAGTAATAAATATTCCAAATATATATTTATCCTTAAATAATTTATCTAATAACACAAACATAAATAAATATATAATAATAATTTCAATAAAAAATACACTTAAATCATTATAAATAAATAACCCAATACTCATAATAATATTATATAAAGGAGTAGATATTAAATTAAAGTCTTTATACAAAACTTCACCATTTACTATCGCATTACTAAAACCATAATTCCATATTACATCCCCACATGTTTGGTAATAAACAAAAACATAAGAAAAAAACATCACAAATAAAATAAAATATATACTAATTTTAAATATCTTATTCATAATTATTCACCTTCATAGTAATATATATCATATATACATATATTATTAATTTTCTTAGAATGTTTTTTTATATATTGATCAAATTCTACTATATGTTGCCCATATACATTAAATTCATCACTATATAAAACAAATATTGTATCATCTAAACTTTTAATCTTATTAAGCATATTTCCAACCCCTTTATATCCATAATTACCATAATAATTTAAATCATAATAATTAATATTATCATCATTAATAATCTTCAATATATAATTTTCAGATGAATTCAATAAATATATTTTATCTATATCATATTTTTTTAAATAATCAAGTAATTCATATCTACATTTATGATAATTTTTACCTTCTAACATAAATTCAATATTATTATAACTTTTAATATCCAATCCTACACTTTTATAATTTAATAAATAAGATAAAATAATTGATACACATACTAAATAAATACAAATATACTTAATATATATCTTATTTAATTCAAATTTAGATTCATATAAAAACAAAAATAAACACACCATAATATAATAGCTGCAATGAAAATCATCAACCAAAGGATAAATAATTACAGAATAAAACAGAATATAAAAATAAATAATCTTATTATACTTTCTCTTAATAATAATATATACAACATATATAATACAAATAATAGATACAATTAAACATATATTATTAAAATAAAAATTTTCATTAAAATCAGATAAACCTAATATACATAAGTTAATAAAATTAAATAATGAATTAGTAATAAATAAATATAATAAAAATATAAAACAAACTACTAATACTCCCAATAATCTTTTTAAAAACTTCTTATAATCTTTAAATAAATAATACAAATTAGGTATAAACAATACAATACCAATATTTTGCTTATTTATAATCAATAATCCAAATAAAAAACCAATAATATAATCAATATACTTTCTATCACTATATTTTTCTTCAAGATAAATAATTATAATAAGTAATAAAAAAGATAAAAAATTATAGCCAGGAGAAATAAATCTAACTATCTGTATTGGTCCAACAAAAAACATAACAATAAAAAATAAATATGTTTTATTACCAATTAATTTAAATAAAAAATATGATAAAATACATAAAAGAAAAGCTTGTTCTAAATAAAAGACAATAATTGAATTAGAAAATATCATTCCAATAGAATATAAAAAAGGACTAAACAATGGAATAATAATATTAAAATCATTATATGCAATCTCTCCTTTACTTATCGCATAACTAAATCCAAAATTAAGAAAAAAATCAGTAGTAAAAACAAAATAAAATATACTAACACAAAAAAAGAAGAATATAAACATGAATATATATTTAATAATTATTTTTTTATTTATTTTCATTATACCTACTCCTTATAATAAAAACCAAAATTACCTATATTCTTAACCTTTTTCGTATTATCAACAATATACTTAACTATATCATCATTAGTTTGATCAATTTCAGGTTTATTATAAATCAAATTATCATTTAAAATAAATGTCTTATTATGCATATTCTTAATCTTATTAATCATCATATTAGTTCCATCATAACCTAAATTACCATAATTAATAACATTAAAATAATCAATCTTTCTATTATTAGAAGTATTAAGTATAGGTGCATAAGTAACAGCAATTATAATATTATCTTTTTCTTTTTTAAATTCAGAATTTAATTTTCTAATAAGAGTCTTCTCACTCTTAGGAACAAGCATTCTTTCATATTTAGGAATATCTAAAAAAACAAAATTTAAAAAATATAAATAAGATAATATACTTATAGAAATACAAACTAAGAAACAAAACAACTTAGATAAATTATACATATTTTTATTCAAATCTTTTATACTAATCAATTTACATAAAAAAATAATCAAAACAATATAACATAAATGAAAATAATCAAAAATAGGAATACTAAAAGATAAAGAACCAAGTGCATAATAATAATTCTTATTATTTTTATCTCTAAAAATATTATATATTATATAAGCAAATAATAAAAACCAAATTAAACATCCAATAGAAATATAATTATTATTCTTATTAGAAAAATCAAATAATCCCAATATAGTAAAATTAATAAATTGAAAAAAAGAATTAGATAACAACAAATATATTAAAAAAATAAAACAAACACACAAAAAACCAATTAATTTATTAATTAAAACTTTTTTATTTCTATAACTAATTAAAGAACAAACTAAAATACAAATTCCTATAGTATGTTTAGATAATAAAACAAGACCAATAAACAAACCAATAATAACATTTTTATCTATCATACCAAATAATTTAAAATCATCCTTATTCTCAAAATACATAATAACAATTATAAAAAAATAAGCTAAATAATTATAAGTCATACATAAATGAGCAAATAATATTAAACTAATACCATAAAATATATATTTTTTATTACCTAATAACTTATCAAAAAAATAAATAGAAAAACTACATAACAAAACATTTTCTATAATAAATACAAAATAAGAATCTTTAATAAACAATCCAATTGACATCAAAAAAGCATACAAAGGTGGAGTAATAATATTAAAATCAATATAAGGTATTTCACCATTTTTAATCGCATAACTAAATGAATAATACCAAAAAGCATCACAAATAGATGACAATAAAACATATATTACAATAAATAACATACAAAAACCTATTAAATATTCAATATATTTTATTATTTTATCATTCATAATACACTCCAAAATAAATTAATCTAAATTAATTATAAAATTATAATACTTTTTTTTCAATACAATTTAAAAAAGACCAAAAGGTCTTTACTTAGTAAGACATAAATCATTATATAAATAATTATATTTCTTATTCTAATGGACATAAATTGCCTTCTACTATTCTTCTGATCGCAGATCCCAATAAATGTCCAGCATCTTGAATAGTCTCAATTGCATTAACAAATGCATTTATAATTGTACCAGAAATAGTATCTCCTCCAACAATTTTATCTAACTTTTTATCATCAATCTTCTTCATTACTCAACCTCACACTTTGTAGGATTAGTAAATCCTTCAATAATACCACTAATAAAAATTGTTACACTCGCAACTATCAATGGTATCCAAACCGCACTAATAACCCCACCTTTTACATCTTCTAATCTAACATTATCCAATTTTTTCATTTAATCACCTTTCCAAATAACATTAAATATATCAATTATATTATTATTACTCTCTCTTATAAAAATATTTAATACATCATTCTTCTTTAGCTTCTTATCTATTTTAAATTCAATTAAAACACTACTATATTTTTTATTATTTCTAGATAATATATTTTTAGTCACCTGATTAACATTAAACTTAATTTTCTTATTTTTATAATAAATAACTTCATTATTATTTAATAATTTTAATTCATGATTATCTAATATTAAATGATATAGCCCATCTTTTTCTACAATAGCATTTAAACAAATAAACCTAGGCATCTTATATACAAATAATAATCTAACAAAAATAATTTCAAATATAAAAATAATTATAGTTAAAAAAGCAATATATAAATCATAATTTTTTTTCATAAGCTTTTCCATCCTTTAAATAAATAACCCTGTTAAATAAATTATTTCTATATTTATGATGAGATATTACAATAATTGTTTTATTATTAAAATAATCAAAAATATTTTTGAGTATAATCTCTTCATTTTTAAAATCAACTTGACTTAAAGCTTCATCTAAAATATAAATATTACTATTTCTAAGTAAACTTCTCGCTAAGATCAACCTTTGTCTTTCACCATAAGAAAAATTAGAACCATTATCCTCTATAATATTATTAAGTTTTAATCCTTTATTGCTTAATATCTTATCAACTTGACATAACTTAAGCATATTATCCATTATTGATTTATCTATATCTTTATTAAACGTCAAATTATTATAAATACTATCAGTAAATAATTGTTCATTATTTGTAAGATATGTAATATTATTTCTTAAATTTTCTAAATGATAATGATTAATATCAATATTATTAATAGAGACCATATTATAATCAACTTCAATATATCTAAGTAATATCTTAACAAGTGTAGATTTGCCAATTCCAGATTTACCAGATAATAATATTTTATCTTTAGGACAAATAACAAGATTTAACCCATTAAATATATATCTAGAACCAATCTTATATACTAAATTATTATATTTAATTTTGCCATTTAAATCATATCCTAAATAAAAATTATTATTAATAAATATTTCTTTATCAATAGAAAACAAATCACTAACTCTATTAAAGCTATTTACAAAACCATAATATAAATCAATAACACTAATAATATTATTAGAAGAAGACATTAAATAGCCAAAAAAAGTCTGATAAATAAGTAATTGAGTAATACTCATCTTATCAATAGAAACATAATAAATACCACCACCATATATAATCAAATAAGAAATATCAATAAGAATCTTTTTTATTAAATTGAAAAATTCAACATAATTAGAATATTTTAAATTAGATTCTAACAAAACAATATAATGATTAATAAAAACATCAATTTGTCTTTTTTCTATATGATTTTCCTTCAACGTATCAACATTATTCATAGACTCAATTAACTTAGAATTTAAAATATCTTCTTTCTTAGATAATTCAGAAAGCTTTATCCTTCTATTTTTAGATGTTATTATCTGAAAAAAATATATTAAAAAAAATACAATAAAAATACATATAGTCAAATAACTTTGATAAAAATACATAATTATTCCAAAAATAATAACAGAAAGTAAATCAATAGATATAATACAAATTATTTGACTAATAAACGTTTTAATAACATTTAAATCTTTTAACCTTGAAATAATTTCACCAATATGCCTATTTTTATAATAAGAGTAAGGAAGAAATAATATTTGAGATATTACATATTTAGTAACACCAATATCAAATAATTCTATATATTTATATAATATAATATTTCTAATAAAACTAGATATTTCTCTAAATAAATATAATACAATTAAAACATAACTAATAATCATAATATTTAAATTTATTTTAGCAGAAATTGTATATTCTAATAAATATTTAAAATGAAATGCACAAAATACATTCAATAACGATATTGATATTGTTAAAAAAACAATACATAATAATTTTATTTTTTCAGAAGAAATACTTTTAATAATCTGTCTTTTAAAATAATCATTCTTATTAATTATAGGAATTTTCTTAACAGGTTTCAAAATAATAAATACATGTGTAGATAATAAATTAAATTTATCAAAAGAGATACATCTTTTCCCAATAGCTGGATCCATAACTATTAGTTTTTTGTTTTTTCTATCAATTTTATATATTACTACAAAATGTTTATAATTCTTATCAACTAATAAATGAGCAATTAAAGGTAAATTATCATCTTCTATATTATCTAAAACTGCTTCATAACCATCAGCTTGAAATCCTACACTCCTTGCCGTTTCAATAATATTATATGCACTTGTTCCTTCTTTTGTAGTATGTGTTTTTTCCCTTAAAATTTCTTTTGAAATATCACCTCCATAATATCTAATAATTGAAAGCAAACAACACACACCACAATCTTTAAAATCATCCTGTAATACAACTTTCATATATTTCCTCCTACTTATATAATTATTATTTTTTTTTATTTTTTTTATAAAATAATTAAAAAA
>CADCRC010000131.1 GCA_902803795.1 uncultured Erysipelotrichaceae bacterium
AAATTAGAATAACCTATTGTTATTCCCATAAACAAAATAATTATAAATAATGAAATAATAAGTCTTCTATTTTTAAATAATTTATTTCTCATATATACTCCATATTATATTAATTAACATATCATAAATAAATTATACAACATAAAAATAAATAAAACAATAAAATCAAAGTAAACTATTTATTACTTTGATTTAGTTATAATAAATGAAACACCTATTTTTTCATTCTTGATTATAATATCATAACCCATTAAATTTAATGTTTTTTTAACAATAGATAATCCAAGTCCAAACTCACCTTTAATACCTTTTCTAAATGGAGTAAATATACCATCTAATAAAGAATCTTCTATATTATCACCATCATTATACAAAATAATTTTATTACTTTTTGTACTTATCTTAATAGTACTTTTTGCATATCTTTCAAAATTAGTAAGTAAATTATCTAATACTGTTTCCCAATTATCAACAGTTCCATAATATTTAGATTTATCATCAATAGATACAACAAATTTAATATCTTGTCTTACAAACTTAAATTTCTCTACTTCTTGATTAATAATACTTTTCATATCAACCAATTCTAATTTATTCTTATGTTCACTATTAAGATAATCCAATTTATTTAAATATAACAATTGTTTTACTTTAAATTCTAATTTATTGGTTTGTTCTTTTATAACTTTTAATGCTTCCCTATAATCTTCTACATCATCATCAACTGCTTCAATATATGATTTAATTACACTAAGTGGAGTTTTAAAATCATGTGATATATTTTGATACATTTCATTTCTTAACTTTTCTTGACTAATTAAAGATATTCTCATATCTTCTATCGCATACTCCAAAGATTTAATCTCATCATCATTCTTAAATGATATTTTATGATCAAAATTTTCATTATCAATATTATCTATCTTAGCTTTTAATTTTTCAATTTTTCTAACTAAAACAGAAGACCACACTACAAGAATCAATCCTATAATTAACACTGTACCAATTATTATAGGAAATATAACACCTAATATATTAGCTCTAGTTCTATTAATATATGAATCATCTGTAATAGCTATTTTTAAAGTATTATCTATTCTAATTGTATAATAATAATATGTTCTATTTATAATAGTAAATTTACCATATTCATCATTAATATATTTTAATAATTTTCTATTAGCTTTACTTTTTACAATATTATCATAATTACTAGATGTATATATATTATCATCTGCAACATAAATATAAGCAACCTCAGTAGATAATAAATCAGGACTATCATCTTTATTAACATATTTTAATGGTTCAGATAAATAATTATATAAATTCTTCTCAGTTAAAGGAATAATCATATTAGGTAATACTAATCCCAAAGATAAAAATAAAATAACAAATGCAAATCCAACAATAGATAA
Source organism: uncultured Erysipelotrichaceae bacterium (assembly GCA_902803795.1). Classification (GTDB taxonomy): domain Bacteria; phylum Bacillota_I; class Bacilli_A; order RF39; family UBA660; genus RUG14903. Next base: position 1,419 of record CADCRC010000131.1, read on the forward strand.
TAATTGATGAGATAATTTATTACTATAATCTTTCATGATAATCTATATCCAAATCCATATATTGTATCAAGTTTTAACTTAGGTAATTTTTTTCTAACTCTTCTAACTAAATCATCAACTACTCTATCAGATCCAAAATAATTATTTCCCCAAACCAAATTTAATATATCATCTCTAGTAAAAGACTTATCTTTATTTTTTAAAAATAAAATTAATAAATCAAATTCTAATGAAGTAAACTTAATAGGTTTAGAATCTATATAAACAATTCTTTTATTTATATCAATCTTATAATTTTCATAATTTATTATATTTTCATCATTATTTTTATAAACTCTTTTTATTATATTATTAACTCTTAATACAAGTTCTTTACTAGAATAAGGTTTAGTCATATAATCATCAGATCCAAGTTCTAATCCCAATATTTTATCAATATCTTTATCTCTTGCAGAAGTAAATATTACAGGAACTTTTTCATTTTCCTTTCTAATTTCTTTTATTATATCAAATCCAGATATATCATCTCCAAGCATTATATCAAGTATCCATAAATCAACATGATTTCCAATATAATCTATCGCATCTTGTCCCTTTTCAAAACAAATAACACTATATCCAGCCTTTTCTAAATACAACTTTACAACACTTTGTAAATCTTTTTCATCTTCTACAAAACAAATAGTATACATTAAATCACCACCTAATACATTATACAAATAAATTATATTTAAAATATATTTAAATTATGTGAAATTATCTTAAGAAATTCTACCAATATGTTCCTAAATGATCTAAAATATATTTATTATTTTTTTCATTATATCTTAATATACCAACTAAATTAATATCAGTAATCCATCCTATTTTTTTATCATATATTCCACTAGTAACAGTCAAATCTTTAATATAAGATTCATCAGCTGGTTCCATTTGATATTCTACTTCAAATGCTACATCATTTTTATCTATTTTTAATGATTTAATACTATCATCTATATCACTATCTTTATAAGTATATATTTTCTTAATATTATATCTTACATTTTTAACTTTATCTTTATACATATAATTTATAATTTTATCAGATAACATATTTTCTATTTTGTATTTACAAGCTTCTAAATTACTAGTTAAATCATCTATAGAATTTAAATATTCTTCATAAGTTATATTCTCCTCCATTATTTTTTTAGAAACTTTTTTATCTCCTATATATCTAAAATGCCAAGGTTCATATGTATATCCTGTAGAATCTTCTCTGTTTTCAAGATATCTTAATATAAATCCATATTTGGATAATTTACTATGTATTATAGAAAATATTTCTCTTTCTTCAATCATTTTATCATTATCATAAATAAGTTCTCCATCTTTTTTTAAACATATATCTATTGCAAGTCCTGTATGATGTTCAGAAAATCCAGGAACCGCAACAAACTTTTTCACATAATCAATACCTTTTTCAGGATCATTTGACCAATCATCCCATAGCTCTTGTTGAGCTTTAACAGAGCGATAAACACTATCTAATTCAATAGTAGTATTATATTCTTTTAATGCTTTATCAACTTCTTTTTTTAATTTTACAAATTGCTTATATGCTTTTTTTTCTACTTTTATATCTTCATCCCAAGCATTTTTCGCATCAACTAATTCTAAATTATCTTCCCAATAATCAGGAAGTTGAGAATACTTATTAACAAGTACAAAATAATCATTTTTCATAGCAGCACTCTTCTTTTCACATGAACATAAAATAAAAACAAAAGTAATTAAAACAAAACATAAAATACATTTTTTAATTGTTTTTTTCATAAATAAACCTCCATTTATATAAATATTATACAAACATTTTACTATTTTTAAAAGAGTAAAAAATAATATACAAATCACTAATTAGTATAATCTTTTAAATCATCAATAAACCAATTATTATATATTTCTCCCTCATATATTTAAAAAAACAAAACAGGAATAAACCTGTTTTAAAATAAAAACTATTTTAGTTTCTTAATAAGAAATAAACTATATCTAAATAATAAACCTAATCCAAATATAAATATAATAAATGAACAAATACCACCAATTATAGGTATAATTCCAATAATATAACAACCAATAAGACCAATTAAAGTAATCAAATACTTATTTTTAATTTTATCTTTTAATAGATAACTGGATATATAATATGAAGAATATATACTAGCCAAATATATTGATAAAAAGCAAATAATCAAACTAATAATACCCAAAGATACACCAACTAAAGTAAATAATAAAAGTATAGAACATATAAATCCAATTATTAATAATCCAAATCCTAAAAAACTATCAGTTATAGCCTTATTCAAATCTAATTTCTTAATAAACTCATTATATGATTTACCAAATATAAATATAAATATAATTCCAATAACAAGTTTATTTAAAAAGGAAAATATATTACTTACTATTGATCCTATAATAGCAGGACTCTTTATTTTAAATGTCACATCATTATTATTAATATAAGTTTTAGTTTTTTCAATTACCGCATCATCTGAAATATTTATTTTAGCATTCTTAGGATATTTTAAAACACCATCTATAATAGTATCACTTTTAATTTCAATATCTTCAGATCCAATAATAACATCCTTTCTATATTCTCCAGATAATACTACTTTATCAGCACCAATATATGTATTTCTTCCTACAAATGCACTTATATTAATTTCATCTCCACCAACATACATATCACGATTAACAAACAAATTACTAATTTTAATATCATTACCACCAATAAATGCATCATTAGTATTATGTAAATCAACAACAACTTTATTTCCACCAAGTATCAAATAATCAGATTGACCAGATACATTTACTTCATTTCCTCCAATAAAAGCAATACCTCTAATATCTGTATCAGATTCAACTTTAACCTTATTCCCACCTATAAAAGAAGTCCCTTCTTTTTTTTCATTAACTACAATCTTATTTCCACCAACAAAT
>CADCRC010000132.1 GCA_902803795.1 uncultured Erysipelotrichaceae bacterium
AATCTGCAGCTAGCATTGTGTCTGTATCATGTTCTACAACAATTAATGTGTTTCCTAAATCTCTCATTTCTTTTAGTGAATTAATTAATTTTTCATTATCTTTTTGATGTAGTCCTATGCTTGGCTCATCTAATACGTATAATACTCCTGATAGTCTTGAACCTATTTGAGTTGCAAGTCTAATTCTTTGAGATTCTCCTCCTGATAGTGTTCCTGCACTTCTTGATAGAGTTAAATATTCTAATCCAACATTGGCTAAAAAATTTAATCTATCAAGTATTTCTTTTAGTATTAATTTTGATATTTCTTTTTTTTCTTTGCTTAGTTCCAAATTGTTAAAAAATATAATTAGATCTTTAATAGACATACTTACAACTTCATATATATTTTTATTTCCAACTTTTACTTGCAAAACTTCATCTGATAGTCTAGCACCATGACATTTGTCACATTCAAGTTCAATCATATAATTTTCTAACCATTCGCGAATCCATGTTGATGTTGTATCCATGTATCTTCTTTGAAGATTATTAATTACTCCTTCATAATAATCATAATTATCTGTTATATTTCCTCCTCTTGATCTGTATTTAAAATGAATTGGCTCATCACTTCCATAGAATATGTGTCTTATTTCTTCTTCTTTTAATTTATCAAATGATTTATCCATATCAATTTTATAATGTTTACATAAACACTCAAGTCTCATGAAATATATATTTTCATCTTCTCCTCCAAGTGTTTTAATTGCTCCTTTGTTTATGCTTATTGTCTTATCTGGTACTACAAGTTCTGGATCTATTTGAAGTTTAGCTCCAAGTCCGTGACATTCTGGACAGGCTCCATATGGGGCATTAAAACTAAAAAGTCTTGGTTCTAATTCTGGTAATGAAAAATCACAATATGGGCAAGCAAAATGTTCAGAAAAAATTATTTCTTTTTTTTCATCGCCTAATATTTCTACTGCGACTCTTCCATTTGCTTTTGAGCATGCAAGCGCAACACTTTCAGCAATTCTTGAATGTGAATCTTCTTTAATTACTATTCTATCTATTACAATATCAATATTATCTTTTTTGTTTTTTTCTAATATTATCTCTTCAGATAAATCCAATGTTTCTCCATTTAATCTAATTCTTGTAAATCCTTCTTTTCTTAGATTATCTAATAAATCTTTATGTGTTCCTTTTTGTCCATGAACAATTGGTGAATATATAATTATTTTTGTACCAATTCCAAAATTCATTATCTTATTCGTCATTTCTTCTGTTGATTGACTTGTTATTGGAACATTATGAGTTGGACAATATACTATTCCTACTCTTGCATATAATAATCTTAGATAATCATATATTTCTGTTACTGTTCCAACTGTTGATCTAGGATTATTTGATGTTGTTTTTTGATCTATAGATATTGCAGGTGATAATCCTTCAATAGAATCAACATCTGGTTTGTTTCCAGCTCCTAAAAATTGTCTAGCATAACTTGATAATGAATCAATATATCTTCTTTGTCCTTCTGCATAAATTGTATCAAAAGCAAGTGAAGATTTACCTGATCCTGATAATCCTGTCATAACTACTAACTTGTTTTTAGGTAGTTCTATATCTATATTTTTTAAATTATTTTCTCTTGCACCTTTAACAATAATCTTATCCATGTCTTCTCACCTGCATATTATTATATCATATTTAGTTTGATAAAAAAAGAACTCATTTGAGTTCATAATTCTATTATTTTTCAGGTTTTTTACACCAAATAATATTTTCAGTTGGATAGTCAAAACTTTTAATTTTTGTTACTTTATCTGCAGTTAATTCTTTATCTAAAATATTCTCTACTCCATACATTCCATTTGAATATGTTATGTAATATTTATATGTAGAATTACTTTTATCTACTCTTACATATCCAGAATATGCATCTACAGCAGTTTGTATTGTTATATCTGAAAATTTATAATAATAATTATTATCTTGAGATATACCACTGCATTCAAATTTACTTATATCTTTTTTTAATTTGCCTAATTTTAATTCTATTTCTTTTATAAATAAATTCTGTGGTAATTTATCTACATATTCTTTTGTTTTAGTATTATTTTTATAAAAGTAGTAACCTGTTCCAGCAATAACTATTAATATTATTAATGTAATTATTAGTTTTTTTCTTCCATATTTTTTTTCTAAATCAGTTTTTTTAGTTTTTTTTAATAGGTTTACATTTGGCTTTCCAAAAGTAAATTTTTCATTTTGTTTTTGATTATCATTATCGCTTCCAACAGAAATATTTTCTTCTATTAATTGATTTTTATTTTCTTTTTTCTTAAATAGTTTCTTCCAAAAACTATTTTTATGTACCTTTTTATATGTTTTTTTAAATTTATCACTATCATTAAAATTGTCTAATATTATTTGACCGCAATGAATACAATTTCTTGATTCTTTTCTTATTTCTTTACCACAATTTGGACATATCATTGTTTGATTAAAAGAAAAATTATTAGTATTTTGGCTTATAGTTTTATTTGCATTATCATATTCTTCAAGATTGTTATTATTTATATCATTATTCATTATTAACCTTCTTCATATACTCTTTCATAACTTCTGTTATAACTTCATATCCTTTATCATTTGGATGAAGTCCATCATTTGTATATTCTTCATTAAAATTGCCATCTTTATCAACTAATTTATCATATATATATATATATTCAATTTTTTCTTTATCACAATATTTTTTTATTTTGTCATTTAATTCTTTTATTGTTTCATTGTCTCTTTTAGCTACCATTTTTGAATTTATATTTTTATTAACTGGATATACAGATTGTATATATATTTTAGAATTTTTTCTATTTGTTCTAATATTATTTATTATTTCTTGAATGTTTTCTATTATTACATCTGGAGTATCTCCATTATTTATATCATTTGTACCTATTAAAAGAAATATGTCACTTGGATTATATTGATATACTCTTTCTTTCATATTATCAAGTATATCATGACATGTATTTCCTGATTTTCCACTATTTACTACATTATAATTATCATAAAATTTATCTAAATCATAAAAATCAAATATAGAATCTCCTAAAAATAAATAATTTGTATCTTTTACTAGTATTTCTTTTATTATTGTTTTCTTTTCTATTTTCACTTTTTGTTTTTTATTATATAGTAAAACTGTCAAAATAGATAAAATAATTATTATTAGTATTAGAAATAGTATTAGTATATTTTTCTTATTAATGGTTTTTGTTTCTTTGATTTC
>CADCRC010000133.1 GCA_902803795.1 uncultured Erysipelotrichaceae bacterium
GTATGGGCTACTGAAGCAGGAGATAAAAAATTTGAAGAAAGATATGCAATCAGATCAACTTCTGAAACAGTATTCTGTGATTACTATAAGAAACATATTATGTCTTATAAAGATTTACCAAAATTATATAATCAATGGTGTAATGTTTTTCGTTGTGAAAAAGAAACGCGACCATTTTTAAGAAGTAGAGAGTTTTTATGGCAAGAAGGCCATACAGTTCATTCTAATGAGAAAGAAGCTATAGAAGAAACATATCGTATGATGGAAGTATATAAATGGTTTAATCATGAAATATTAGCTATTCCTTCTATAACTGGAATAAAAACTGAAAAAGAAAAGTTTGCTGGTGCAGAATTTACATTAACTAATGAAGATTTGATGTATAATGGTATTTGTCTACAGGATGGAACATCACATTATTTTGGACAAAAGTTTTCTAAGGCATATGATGTTAAGTTTACAAATAAAGATAATAAAGAAGATTATGTTTACTATACTACTTGGGGTAAAACAACAAGAGCTATTGCGGCAATAATAATGGTTCATGCTGATGATAAAGGATTAATACTACCACCAAAAATTGCTCCTCGTCAAGTAGTAATTATTCCAATTGGACAAGATAAAAATAAAGAGGTTATAAACTTATCAAATAAATTTTGTAAATTGCTAAACGAAGCAAATATAATAACATATATTGATGATTCAAAAAAATCACCAGGATTTAAATTCGCAGAAGCAGAAGTAAATGGAATACCATTAAGAATAGAAATAGGAGCAAGAGACCTTGAAAATAACATCATATCTTTTACACGACGTGACACATCAGAAAAAAAGACTGAATCAATAAAAGACTTAGATATAGTAAAATATGTTAGTAATCTTTTAGAGACAATTCAAAAAGATATGTATGATAGAGCTAAGATGCGACGTGATAAGTTAACATTTGAAGCACATAATTTATCAGATATGGAAAACATTTTAAATACTCAACCAGGATTCATTCATGCAGATTGGTGTGGAAACCAAGAATGTGAAGAAAAGATAAAAGAAATTAAAGGTTGCAAATCAAGATGTATAGTAGATGAAGACTTTGTTGATGGTAAATGCGTTTGTTGTGGAAAGAAAGCAAAACATCATGTCATTTGGGGAATACAATATTAATGAAAAAAACATGTAAACTTAGATAATGAATGAAGGAAACTCAATATAAAAAAATAGTTATAGTTTTGATTTAAAAAATATAAAAGAACTACTATATTTTGATAATAGTTAAAAATAAAAACAAAGACCTACAAAGTCTTTGCTTTTTGATTATTTAAAACAATACTATTAGTAATAACTAAATTACCAATATGATTTTTATCAATAGATTTAATATCTATTTTTTTATCATCTAAATAACTTAATACATTTTTTAAATAATTAGGATCACCTTGAGAAATATTGTTTGTATAATTTATAAAATCAACATTTGTTTTATCATCAATTAGTTCATTAACACTTTTTCCAGTAACACTAGATTCAATTTCAAGTAAATTATTAATATTACCCGGACCATAATTATATGCTTGTATAGCCAAAGGTATATTATAATTATAATAATCTTCTAATAATTCTTTAAAAATAAATACACCTATCTTAATATTATTCTCAGGAATATTCAAATCGTTCCTAGAAATAGTATTAAAACCATCACCATATTTTGATGAATCATCTGTAAGAACATATTTTTCAAAAGTCATAGTTTCAAAATTAGGAACGTTAAAAACATGATCTTCCCAAGCATCCCATGTAATTTGCATCAAGTTCGTATCTATTCCAACTGACTCCTGCGTAACCATAGCACGAATTAAATTTGGAGAAACACCATATTTTTTAGAAACATCATTAATTTCATTATCATATTTTTCTCTAACATATTTAAAGTCAGTAGAACTAGTTCTATCCATATAATCAATATCAATGCTTGGAATTTCAGTATTCAATACTAATTCTTCAGTTTCATCTATATTATTTTTTATTAATTTTTTTGAATTAAGAGCTTTATAAAGTTCATACTCTGGATCATATTCTGTTTGATCATCCATTATTACCTCTTTATAAGAATTATTAATTTCATGACTCTTTTCTTTATTAAGAACACATCCTCCAACAATCAAAGTAGATAATACAGCAACAGATAAAGTAAATTTATTTATTAATCTAGATTTTTTCTTATTATTTAAAGCATCTTCAATTTTTATACTATTATTAGGAAAACACTTTAATAAGTCCAATTTTTTATATTTATCTAGATTACTAATAGTTATAATTCTATTACTATTTGACATAATTAATGTATTATTATCGCAAAAAATATTACTATATTTTTGTCCATCAAGCATTTTAAATAAAAGTAATATTTCATCAATACCATATCTACTACTAATAGAATCTTTTCTTCTCATTTCACAACTATAATTATCTAAATATTCAAAATTATATGAATCCTTCATAAACATCACCAAAAATAGTATATCATTTATAAATTCTTTTTTTAATATTTTTTAAAAAAAATGTTATAATTTACATATATGGAGGTCACTATGAAAGATGAAATAAAAAATAAATTATTAAAGTTAAATACAAAAGTTCAAGAATTATGGAGGACACTTTGACGCAGATAAAATAAAAATAGAAATAAACAAATTAGAAACAAAAACAAAAGATATTAATTTCTGGGATGATAAAGCAAATGCAACAAAAATACTAAAAGAAATAGAAAATCTTAAAGATAAAATAAACGATTTAGAAAAACTAATAATCGATATAAAAGATTCTTTAGAACTAATAGAGTTAGTTGAAGAAGACGAATTAAATATTATAAATGATGAAATAGAAACTTATAATAAGCAACTATCCAATATAGAATTAAAATTAAAACTAAATGATAAATATGATAAAAATAATTGTATAATTGAAATACATCCAGGAGCAGGTGGAACAGAATCATGCGATTGGGCAGATATGTTATATAGAATGTATTTAAGGTTTTGTGAAAAACATAAATTTAAAGTTGAATTACTTGATTATGAAAAAGGAGAAGAAGCAGGAATAAAATCAGTAACATTCAAAGTAATAGGTAAATTATGCTACGGATATCTAAAAGGGGAAAGTGGAGTACATAGACTTGTTAGAATATCTCCATTTGATTCAAATAAAAGAAGACATACATCATTTGCTGCAATACTAGTAACACCAGAAATAGAAGAAGATATTAATATTGAAATAGATGAAAAAGATTTAAAAATAGATATTTATAGATCAAGTGGACCAGGAGGACAAGGAGTAAATACAACAGATTCAGCAGTAAGAATAACACATTTACCAACAGGAATAGTTGTTACATGTCAAAACGAAAGAAGTCAGATTCAAAATAAAGCACAAGCAATGAAAATATTAAAAAGTAGATTATTTGTAATACAACAAGCAAATTCAAACAATGAAATAAATAGTTTAAATGAATTTAAAAATATAGAATTTGGATCACAAATAAGATCTTATGTACTTCATCCATACAAAATGATAAAAGATCACAGAACAAATATTGAAACATCAAATGTACAAAAAGTATTAGATGGAGAAATTGACATATTTATAGAGGCATACTTAAATTCAAAAATAAAATTGTAAAAAAAATTGTCAAATATTATATAATTAGATATTTGATTCTTTTTTTGTGTTATAATCTATTTATAAGGGAATATAGACAGGAAGTGATTCAATGGATTTAATTAGAATGAAAAATGTCAATAAAAAATATAAGAATGGAACTGTTGCTATAGAAGATTTAAATCTATCTATTGAAAAAGGTTCTTTTAACTTTGTTATTGGAGGATCAGGTTCAGGAAAATCCACACTAATAAAAATGTTATATAGAGAAGAAAGACCTACAACTGGACAAATAGTAGTAGGTGGTATTAATGTTGCAAAACTAAGAAATAACAAAGTATATAAATTAAGAAGAAATTTAGGAATAGTTTTTCAGGACTATAGATTATTACCAAAACTAACAGTATATGAAAATGTAGCATTTGCGATGGAAGTTATTGGTGCAACACGTGATGAAACAAGAAAAAATGTATTACGTGCTTTAGAAGATGTAGGTTTAAAAAATAAAGTTCATAATTACCCAGATCAATTATCAGGTGGAGAGCAACAAAGAGTCGCAATTGCAAGAGCTATAGTAAATAATCCGAAACTATTATTATGCGATGAACCAACAGGAAACCTTGATCCTGAAAAATCAATTGAAATAATGAAAGTATTAGATGATATAAATAAAACAAGAGGAACGACAATAATTATGGCAACTCATGATGAAAGAATAGTAAACGAAATGAAAAAACAAGTAATAACTCTTAAAGATGGACACCTTGTAAGTTATAAGAAGAGGGGGACATATAAACGTGAAAATATTTAGAATTTTTATGCATTGTATTCGTGATGCATTCAAAAGTGTTTTTAGAAATATTTCATTATCACTTGCCTCAATTTCTTGTATAGCAATAACACTAGTCATTGTCGCAATCGCAATAATTGCATCTTATAATGTAGAAAACTTCACAAAAGAAATAGAAAAAGATATAACAATTGTAGTATTTGTAGAAAATGATGCTACACAAGAAGATGAAGAAAAAATAACAGAAAAAATCAAATCAATGAATAATGTTGCATCATACAAATTTATATCAAAAATAGATGCATCAGAAGATATGAGTAATTCAAGTGATGTATTAAAAAATGTATTATCAGGATTTAAAGAAGAAGATAACCCACTAAAAGA
>CADCRC010000134.1 GCA_902803795.1 uncultured Erysipelotrichaceae bacterium
AAACTATAAAAGTTCGAGCAGAATTCCTCTTGGTAGCGACGGGGGGGGTCGAACCCTCGACCTTCCGGGTATGAACCGGACGCTCTAGCCAACTGAGCTACATCGCCATTTCTTTTGACATTGTATATTATATCAAAAGAATTAAAAATTATCAATTAAAAATTTCTATCTCTTAAAAATGATGGTATTTGATAGTCTGTTGTAGGAGACATAACTCCATCTTTTTCACCATCTAATACTTCATAACTTCTTTGCATCTTATTTATATCATTTGGTTCCTTAAACTTTGGAATTTGATCTAATTTCTTTTCTTCTGCTATCTTTTTGTTTACTTTATCAAATCCTGTTGCGATAACAGTTACTATTACTTCATCATTTAAATTTTCATTAATAACTGCACCAAATATTGTATTTATATCTGTATTTGCTGCTCCTCTTACAACTTCTGCTGCCTGTTCTGCTTCAAATAATGTAAGATTTACACCACCTGTTATATTTATAATAGCATCTGTTGCTCCATCAATTGATGTTTCAAGTAAAGGTGATGCAACAGCTTGTTTTGCAGCTTCGATTGCTCTGTCTTCTCCCATTCCAATACCAATTCCGATTATTGCACGTCCGCTCTTTTCCATGATTGATTTTACATCTGCAAAGTCTAGGTTTATTAATCCAACTACTGCAATTAAATCTGATATTGATTGAACTCCTCTTCTTAACACATTATCTACTTCTTTAAATGCTTCAATCATTGGAGTTGTCTTATCAATAATTTCTCTTAATCTATCATTTGGAATAACTATTAATGTATCAACATGTTTTTTTACTTCTTCAATTCCTTTATTGGCATTATCCATTCTTTTTTTACCTTCAAATGAGAATGGTTTTGTTACTATTGCAACTGTTAGTGCTCCTAGATTCTCAGCTATTTCAGCAACTACTGCTGCTGCTCCTGTTCCAGTTCCACCACCCATTCCACAAGTGATAAATACCATATCTGCCCCTGTTAGTGCATCTTCTATTTCTTTTTTAGATTCTACTGCTGATTCCTTTCCAATTTCTGGTTTTCCTCCTGCACCTTTTCCTTCGGTTAATGCAGCTCCTATTTGTATTTTAACATCAGCTTTTGAAGTTTTTAAAACTTGAAGATCAGTATTTATTGCGATAAATTCAACACCTTTAACACCAGATTCAACCATTCTATTTATGGCATTTCCTCCGCCTCCACCAAGTCCTATAACCTTTATATTAGCTAATTGATCTACTTCTAAATTGTCTACCATAAAATCCTCCCTTAAATATCAAAAAGTTGAAATTTTGATTTTTTTTGACTTGTTTTATTTGTTTTTTCATCTATCTGTACTATTTTATTTAGTTCCTCATCACTAATAGTTGATATTGTTTTTCCTCTAAGTTGTAATTTATCATCTAAATATTTGATTGAACCATATGCTGATGAATATGCATTATTTCTTATTCCTACTATATTTATTTTTGAAATTTGTCCTAATCCATTAAAGTATTTATCAACAATGTTTTGTAGGCCTATCATTCCAGATGAGCCACCTGTAATAATTATATAACTTATTTTTCTATTTGTTAAGTTTAAAATTGATTTTTTACATATTGACATTAATTCGTTTAATCTTGCTTCAATTATTTTTGATATTTCAGATTGATTAATACTTATGCTATCATCATATAGATCTTTTAATTTTTGAATTTCTGTCTTATCACTTATTTCCTCTTGTGCTAATGCAAAATTTTCTTTTAACTCTTTTGCTTTTTTATTATTTATTTTAAAAATGTATGAAATATCATCATCTATATTTCTAGAACCAATATTTATTAATTGATTTTTTATTTGTATACCATGATTAAATATGGAAATATTTGTAGATTCATATCCTATATTTATTACTGCTCCAACATTGGCATCCATATATGAATTTTTAAATGTAAAGTAGTCCCCTGTTGAAGTAAAACATATATCTACTGCTTCTACTCCAGATAATTTTAATACTTCTAGTATTTTATATACTCTTTCTTTATCTTTTAGTGCTACTACTGCTTTTAGTGATAACTTATTACCCATCATATTTTTTGGATCTTTTATATTTTCTATATTATCTACACTAAATGATACTGGACATACTACTATTACTTCTTTGTCTTCTGTAACATTTCCTTTTATTGCTAAATTTATTGCATTTGATATATCTGCTCCTGAAATATTTGAATTATCAGATATATCAATTGTTGATTGCATCATTGTCATCTTTGAATCATTTGGAGGTATACAAACTATTGTTTTTGTTATTTTTATGCCTAACTTATCCTCAATTTCTCTTACTGCTTTTTTTACGGATGTAATTGCTTGTTTCATATCTACAATTTCACCATTCTTTATTCCTTCAGATGGAGTCATTGTATTAGCAATTACATTAAAATTGTTGTTATACTTTTCAGCAACAACTATTTTTATAGTATTACTTCCTATATCCATTGCAGTGTATATTAAAGACATAGAACTCCTCCTATCATTCATACATTTTATTATATCAAAAAAGTATAAAATGTAAAATAGTTAATAATAAAAATTCTTATTTTTTATTATCTATTCTTTGAAATAAGACTTTTGGTTCATTAATATGTGTGTTTGTTTTATATTGTCCAAACTCATTTAATGATTCAAATGATGTCTCGTCTGTATTTATTTGTTCAAATATATTTTTAGATGTTGATGGTAAGAATGCTTGAAGTAAAACAGTTCCATATCTAATTGATTCAATTAAATTATATAATATATTGTTTAATTCATCTTTTCTTGTTTCATCTTTTGCAACTGTCCATGGGCATGTTTCATCTATATATTTGTTTGCTCTTTTAAATATATTAAATATTTCATCAAGGCTATCTGCTATTCTTAATTCATCCATTTTTTCTTTTGTATTTTTATATGAATTATAACATGTGTCAATTAAATCTTGATCAAATTCTCCTTTAAAATTAGTTTTTATTACAATTCCATCATTATATTTATTAATCATACCTAGTGTTCTATTTACAAGATTTCCTAATGTATTTGCAAGATCTGAATTAATTACATTTTCTAGTAGTTCAATAGAAAAGTTTCCATCACTTGAAAATGGTATTTCATGTAACATATAATATCTTATGCTATCTACTCCATATTGTTTTACAAGTTCATCTGCATATACAATATTACCTTTTGATTTGCTCATCTTATCAGTGTTTGATAATAACCATGGATGTCCAAAAATTTGTTTTGGTAATTCAAGTCCTAAACAATGAAGTATAATTGGCCAATATATTGTATGAAATCTTAATATATCTTTTCCAATAATATGTACATCTGCTGGCCAATATTTTTTAAACTCTTCACTTGATTCTTCATTTACTTTATATCCTAGAAATGTAATATAATTTGATAGTGCATCAATCCATACATATATTACATGTTTTTTATCAAATGGTACTTGTATTCCCCAATCAAATGATGTTCTAGATACACATAAATCCTGAAGTCCTGGTTTAATAAAATTATTCATTATTTCATTTTTTCTTGCTTCTGGTTGTATAAAGTCAGGATGAGTTTCAATATATTCTTCTAACCATTTTGAATATTTACTCATTTTAAAGAAATATGCTTCTTCTTCTCTTTCTTCTACTTCTCTTCCACAGTCTGGACATTTTCCATCTATAAGTTGTGATTGTGTCCAAAAAGATTCACATGGTATACAATATAATCCTTTATATTTATCTAGGTAAATGTCTCCTTGATCATATAATTTTTGAAATATATCTTGAACTACTTTCTCATGTTCTTTATCTGTAGTTCTAACAAATTTATCATAACTTGTATTTACACAATCCCATACATCTTTAATTTGTTTTGCAATGTTATCTACGTATTTTTGTGGTTCAATATTGGCTTCCATTGCTTTTTTTTCGATTTTTTCTCCATGTTCATCTGTTCCTGTTTGAAAATATACATCATAACCTTCTAATCTTTTAAATCTTGCGATACTATCTGTTAAAACAATTTCATATGTG
Source organism: uncultured Erysipelotrichaceae bacterium (assembly GCA_902803795.1). GTDB lineage: Bacteria > Bacillota_I > Bacilli_A > RF39 > UBA660 > RUG14903. The sequence continues at coordinate 4,075 of CADCRC010000134.1, forward strand.
TTTCCAATATGTGGTTTTGCTGAAGTGTATGCTATAGCTGTTGATATATAATATTTTTTCATTTTATCTCCTCCTTAAAATAAAAAGTATTACTACATAAGGGCAACTATAATTGCGGTACCACCTTACTTGTAATACTTACATCTTTATAGTTTTAACGCAACTTAACGTATATACCTACATATCGATATATCACTCAAAAAGCCATATCTTTTTATTTATAATTATCTATTTTCACCTTCTATAGACTCTCTATAAATTATTAAATAAAAGACTCTTTTTTCATTGATTTATTTAATTTTATCATATTTTTTATTTTTTTTATAATTAATTGATGCATCTATAAATGCTTTCATTAATTTTTTTGCATTTTCATCATAATCAATCATTTTTTCAGGATGCCATTGTACTCCAATATTAAATGTATTATTAGAATTTTCCATTGCTTCTAATGTTCCATCTGGGGCATATCCAATATTTTTATATATTTTATTTTTAAATGCTTGTTTTTTATGAAATGAATTAACTTCAAATTCTTCTTTTCCTATTATTTTATATAATAATGAATCTTTAGATATTTTTACTGAATGAGTATATTTATCATCTTGATTTCCTTTATGGTTTATATTTGTTTTAATTTCTTCTAAATTAAAACTATCATTATACATGCTCATCAATTGCATTCCTAAACATACTCCAAGTATTGGCATATCTTTTTTTATTGCTTCATCTAAGATATATAAATCTATTTTTGATATTTTATATCCTCCTGGAATAAATAGTCCATCTATATAATCTAAATAATTATTTATTATTTCTTTTTCTTCTTCTGTTAATTCAGGCATTTCATCAAATCTTGTATTAAAATATTCAACATTTTGTGGTGGCATTAAAGGAAATGGAATAGCATTCATCTTAATTATTGAATTTTTTACTTTATCAAAAATATATAAGTAATTCCTTTTTTCCTCATCCATATCTGACCTTAGAGGAATTCCTATTATTGGTTTCATTAATAATTTATCCTTGAATTTATATAATTGACTATTTCATCAATTTTTATTTTTTCTTGTTTCATTGTATCTCTATCTCTTATTGTTACTGTATTATTATTTATTGTTTCATCATCTATTGTTATACACCATGGAGTTCCTATAGCATCTTCTCTTCTATATCTTTTTCCAATAGATCCTGACTCATCATATTC
>CADCRC010000135.1 GCA_902803795.1 uncultured Erysipelotrichaceae bacterium
GTTCCTAATTCTAATAATGAACTGATTTTACCGTCTATTTCAATATTTCCACTTGTTGGAGTAACAACACCAGTAATCATTTTTAGTAAAGTTGATTTACCTGCTCCATTTTTTCCTAATATACCTAATACTTCTCCTTTTTCTACTTCAAGGTTTAAGTCTTTGATTGCTGAAAAATCGGTATGTCTTGATTTACTAGGAAATAATAATTCTAATAATCTATCTTTTTTTCTATTATACATTTTATATTTTTTATTTAAATTTGTTATTTTTATTGCTATAGAGTTCATCTTATTGCCTCCTAAAGTACATCTGCGAATTCTTTTTTGCTTCTTTTGAATAATTTATTACCCCAAGCAAAAAAGATTAGTGTTACTACCCAAAATACAATTGTTGCTATCCAGTTTTCTTTAAAGAACGCAGAAGGATTTATAAATGCTGATCTCATACCATTTATTAAATAAGTAAATGGTAAACTTTTCATAACACTACAAATTGTTGGATGATCTTTTAACATATCAAGATTCCATATAATTGGCGTGAACCAAAAAAGTAATTGCATAACAACATTTAATAATTGACTAAAATCAGGTATTATTGTACAAATTGCAGACGTGATTCTTGTAAATGATATTACAAATAAATAAAAACATAATAAAATGTATAATATTAGTAATAAATTAGGAAAGAATCCCATTATTGTACAAACTATAATAGCTACAAATATCAAAAATAACCCAACTACACTGGAAGAAACCATAGAGATAAGCGGTATTATATCTACTGGAAAAATTACTTTTTTTACTAGATAACTATAATTCCTTATAGACATGCTTGCTGTTAATATTGTATCATTCAAAAATAACCACATAGCCATTCCTGGTAAAAACCAAACAATATATGGAGAATCACCAGAACTATTTGTTTTCAAAATAAATTGAAATACTATTACGTATGTTATCATAAAAACAAACGGTTGAACAAATCCCCATACTGCTCCTAAATTAGTATTTGCAAATTTATTTCTAAATTCATTTTTACCTAATTGAAATATTAATTTTCTTTGTTGAATAATTGTTTTTATAAAATCCATAATATACCTCTTCTAATGAAATAAATTTCATTATGAAAATTATATAATAAAAAAAGCTATATCTCAATAGATACAGCTTTTTTAATCACTTAATTATTTTTTGGCCTTGACTTTTTTAGTAGTTTTAGAAGTGATTTTTTTTGGTTCTTTTTCCGGTTGCTTTTTCTCTTCAATTTTGCATTTTTTAGTACAATTAATAATTACTCCATGACAATTTTTATCATTGATTCTAGTTTCTATTTTATTATTATCGAAAGCTAGATTAATGATTGCTCCAGGTCCATAATAGAAGCTATTATAACTGCTTTCATCAATATTATTTACACAAAACAATTCGCTTTTATTATATTTGTTTTTTACACTTTTTAAATAATCGTAGGTTATTTTTTCTTTTTCTGTAATACTAAACCACCAGTTACGATATAATATTACTCCTTCAATATTACATGAAAGAAATAGTATTCCAACTATGATTGTTATAGTTTGGAAAGTAAATTTTGTTTTAAATTGATTTAGTAAATAAACTATTATCATAGACATAAAAATTGATGGAATATATAAATATAGAATATGTTGCATATTTTTCATTGGTAATACTGGTGCAATCATAAAACAGAAACATAAGCCCATATACATTAATTTAGGTTCTTTTTTTATTAGTTTATAGATAGCATATATTATTATGATAATGAAGAATAAACTAGTAGCAATTAACAAATCATGATTTGGGTTATTATAAACTAATTCCATATTATTCAAGTTAAAATATAAATAAATATATTTTAATAAATTTTTTAACATCAATAACGGATTAAAAACATAATAATATGGATTGTTTATATCTACTTCAATAGTGCTTCCACGTTTAAGTATCATTGAATATACGAAATAAAAAATCATTATCAGTGATAATACAATAATTAGTATATTATCCTTTAAAAATTTACTTATTTTATTTTTATTTTCATAGATTTCTTTCCATGCGCTGTATACTAACATTATACATGGTAAAGCAATTAACATTTCTTTAGTTCTTAGTCCTAAATAATAAAGTATTATTATGAAAATCGAGTCAATTATTTTTATTATTATTATCTTACTCTCTTTTAAATTTACAAATAATAATAAACATAATAATACTATTGTACAACCAAACAGATCACATCTAGCAGATTCCCAAGTAAAGGCCATTATTGATGTTGGAAATACGCCAAATATCATAGAAATAATAAATGAACTAATGTTATTAAACTTGAACATTTTTTTAGCTAAGAAAAATACTAAAACTGTGTTTATTATATGGGTTATAAGTAGTACAAGAGCATGATATATAAATTTATCTCCGAATAAATCATATAGTATCTTCATTATTATATGTCCAACAGGTCTAGAATTATATACTCCGCCTGGCAATATTGAAAATAATTCACCAATTGTTTGAGAATTAGCATTTTTCAATAATGAAAAATCATCAAAAGAGAAGAAATTTCTTTTATCAAATATGAAACTATTAATAAGAAAAGTTAAAACTATAATTATTAAAACAAGAATAATATTTGACATTTTTTTCTTATCTATATTTTTGAATTCTATACTAAATAATTTTTTTAGAAATTTATCAAAAGCTAAAGCAAATAGTATTGCAATTATGGTTGTAGCTATTCCATATATATTACTTACATATAATGGTACTAAGCTTTGTGATTGCTTTAAATCAACTATTTTAAGATAATATAATATCCCAAACAGTAATTTAAAACCTAAAAAATGATAAAGCATTATTGATAGTGAATGTTCTCCAATATACTGAGTAATTTTTAAATTACTTTTTAATTTTGATAATTGTTTACTAATATAATAAACAATGTATCCTCCAGAACAACTTAGTAATATCATTACTAAAATATTTGGGAAAGAATTTGTTGGCCAATTAATAAATGTCCAATACTTATTTGTATATATAAATATAATTATTATACTTATTAATAATAAAAGATGTTTTATAAAATTAGGAATTTTATTTTCTACCTTTTTAAATAAATATCCACAGTCAAATATTAGTATTGCTAAGTATACTTTTTCGAATAAGTAAGGAAGGATTTCTTGTGATTGATAATATGTATATCCCCATAAAGCGAGAATAAAACATATTATAAACATACTTAAGTTTTTATTTTTTAAATCTACTGTTACTGAATCAATAAATTTGAATAATAATTCTGTAAAGAATAATACTGGTAAAAACCAGGCTGCTCCAGCTAAATCAACTGTATTTAAATATCTAGCAAATAGGAACAATTGATCAGCTTTTATTACTTCTGGATAGAATATTTTTCCACAATTAGACATTATAATTGCAAGTATTGTTAATATAAATACTCCTATTAAATATGGTACTATTAAACTTTTAAATTTTCTTTTAACATAATCTACAAACGTTTCATCTTTATTCTTGTATAAATAACCTGATATTAAAAAGAATGCAGCTATATGAAATGTATAGATGTATTTCCCAAATGATGTTGAAGTATGCCCTAAGACAACTAATATTATTAAAATTGCTTTATA
>CADCRC010000136.1 GCA_902803795.1 uncultured Erysipelotrichaceae bacterium
TGTAGTACCAAAAAAACTATTATCAGAAAGTATATTAGTAGTATGCATATGTCTAATATTTTCATTAACTTTATAATAAGCAATAGACTTAACTAAACTAAGAGGAATTATTTCATAATCACCATTTTTAACATAACCTTCAAATCCATTAATCATTATTTTTGCACTAAATCCACCATTATATTCAACTACATCTTCTAATGCAGCATCAACACCACCATATCCAGCATAAGATGCTACATAAGTATAAGCAGAATTAGAATAATAATTTTTATATAAATAAACAAGTTGACTAGATGAATAACTTAAATCAACAATACCATATTTTGCATTAACAATTCTATTTATACCATTAACTTTTCCAAAAACAACAACATTATCATTATTTAAACTATTCATTTTATTTAAAGCATCATTATACGAAATATAACATTCAATATGACCTATATTACCATTAGATGATATAGTCGCAACCTCATAATTAGAACAACTATTTCTACTAGAATAATCTAGAGCACTAACTTTAGGAGAAATAAAAACTATACAAATAAATACAAATAAAAATAATACTCTTTTTATTATTTTAAAAAATTGCATAGAATCACCTCCAATATATATACAATTATACTATACAAAATTATAATTTAATCAAAATAAAGTAAAGCATATGTAAAGCAAGTGTAAACTAACATAAAAAGATTATAACTACATTTAATAATTATAATCTTTTATATTTTAAATTAAATTTTTCAACTTGTGATTTTTCCAGATTCTTGTTATTATTCTTATCTTTAACTATATCAATAGGTCTAATAAAATTATCATCACTATAAGGATACATAGTAATTATCTTCTTAGTATTAGGAATACATACAACTTTTAAATATTTTCTTCTTTTATCTTCAGAAATACCTATCATATCAAAATAATAAATATCCATAAGTTCATCATTAACCCTATATCTATAATCCAACTTTCTTCTAATATCATAATATAATTTTGAAACATCTATATTTTCTTTAAAAGAACATTTTTCTTTTCTATGATTAATTATATGATTTATTGCTTCTCTTTTATCATATTTAATAATCTGTTTTCTAACATAATAATATTTATCATCAAAATGAACTTTTTTGTTTAAAAATTTACAAATATAATAATATATATTTTCATAAGTAATATTATTATCAAAATCATCCTTTATAACATCAATATTTTCATTCATATAATTATACAATTCTAAATACTTTTTTTCTCTTAATAAACAAGAACACATCTTATATACAATATTTCTTTTAGACATAGTATCATTTGTTTTACATCTATTAAAATATTGCTTTGCTTCATCAAATTTACCTTCGATTAATTTTAAATTTGCTATTTTAGCAATCGATTTATTCTTAACATCAAAATCATCACTTTCTAAAGAAATATAATAATTATTATATGCTTTATTTAAATCTTTTTTCTTCTCGTAAGCTTCTCCTAAATATAAACAAATTTCTCGATCATATTCAGTTTTTCCATATTGATTAGATAAAAATATAACTTTATCATATTCTCTAAATCTAATATTAAATTTTATCTCTTCTAATAAAGTAGATTTTCTAGGTTCAATATCATATGATTTTTTAAAATAACTTTCTATTTTATTATATTCATCTACATTAATTCCATTAAGTAGTGATGCTTTTCTATATAAATATTTTCCCATCAAACAATAATAATTTGAAATAATATCTTTATCATCACTATCTTTTAATAAATTAATATATTTTATTGCTTCATCAAAATTTGCTTCATTAATATAAAAATTTGACTTTTCTATATAAATATATGGATTATCTACATCTTCTAATATATCTATAGATTCTTTTAATCTATTTTGTTTTTTAAAAATTCTAGATAAAGAAATTCTTGAATATAATGCATCATTTGGTGTTTCTTTAACTTCTTTCATATAATAATAAATAGCTTCATTAATATTACCTAATTTTGTTTCAATATCACCTAATTTATTTAAAGCACTATATTTATTACTAACACCTATCTTATATAAATCAATAAAAATATCTTTTGCTTTATAATAATCTCCAACTATATATAATATTTTGCCATAAAGATACCAAGCAAAATAATCATCTGGATACTCATCTAAATATTTTATTATCTCAGAATGTGCTTTAGATATTTTATTTAATTTAATAAGATTTTTAATACTATCATATTTTTTTATTTTTTCTTTATATGCATTAACCAATAAATTTCTATCATTTAAATTCTTATTTGTTCTCAAGAGCCATACTTTCTATCAATTCATTCATTAATTTTAAGAAAGAATCTTTAGATAATGTACTCGTTTTATCAGATCCATATAATCTATAACTAATTGTATTATCATCTTTTTCCTTATCACCAAGTATTATTGTATATGGTATTTTAGAAATCTGAGCTTCACGCAATCTATAATTTAATTTTTCATCTCTATCATCAAGTTTTACTCTTATATCATTTTTATTTAATAAATCATAAACTTCTTTAGCATACTCTCCTTGATATTTTGGATTAATAGGTAAAATAATTGCTTGAGTAGGCGCACACCACAAAGGAAGATTACCCTTAGTCTCTTCTAAATAAAAAGCAATAAATCTATCAATAGAACCCAAAATAGCCCTATGAATTACAACAGGTGTCTTCTTACTACCATCTTTATCTACATAAGTCAAATCAAACCTCATAGGAAGACAGAAATCTAATTGACAAGTAGATAAAGTATATTCATTACCAACAGCAGGTTTAACCTGTACATCAAGTTTAGGTCCATAAAAAGCTGCTTCACCAATCTTTTCTACATAATCAATTTTTAAATCATCTAAAACTTCTCTAATCTTATTTTCAGCATCATTCCACATTTTTTCATCATTATAATATTTTTCTTTATCTTCAGGATCTCTTAAAGAAAGTTCAAATCTATAATTCTTTATTCCAAAATCTTTATATACTTCTAAAATTAAATCAACAACATCTTTAAATTCATCCTCTATTTGTTCAGGTGTACAGAAAATATGTGAATCATTTTGACAAAAAGTTCTAACTCTTTCTATTCCCTTTAAAGATCCACTTGTCTCATATCTTGCATCTCTTGCAACTTCAGCAATTCTAACTGGCAAATCTTTATAAGAATGAAGTGAATTACCATAAATTACCATATGATGAGGACAATTCATAGGACGAAGTACAAACTCTTCATCATCAACTTGCATTATAGGAAACATAGAATCTTTATAATGAGCTAAATGTCCAGAAGTCTTATATAATTCAACATTTCCCAAAGGAGGTGTTAAAACATGCTTATACCCTCTTTTAATTTCTTTATTCCTAATATAATTTTCAAATAAATTCCATAAAATATAGCCATTAGGTAAATACATAGGTAAACCTTTACCAACTAAATCATCAATTAAAAATATTCCAAGATCTTTACCTATTTTTCTATGATCTCTATTTTTAGCCTCCTCAAGTTCATTTAAATAAGCATCAAGTTCTTCAGGTGTTTCAAAGCATATACCATATATTCTCTGTAACATTTTATTTTTAGAATCACCCTTCCAATAAGCTCCAGATACTTTTAATAATTTAAAATTCTTCAATAATTTAGTATTCTCTACATGAGGCCCACGACATAAATCAGTAAAATCACCCTGAGTATACATAGAAATATTAGTATTATCATCCATTCTACTAATTAAATCAATTTTATAAGGATCATCACTAAATTGTTTCAAAGCTTCATCTTTAGAAATTTCATGTCTAACAATTCTCTTATTATCTTTAGAACATTTTTTCATTTCTTTTTCTATTTTAGGTAAATCATCCTCAGTTAATACATTATCACCTAAATCAATATCATAATAAAATCCTTCTTCAATAACAGGTCCAACCCAAAATTTTGCTTCAGGATATAAATGTTTCACAGCTTGTGCAAGTAAATGTGCACAAGAATGATTCATCATACTTAATTTTTCATCTTCCATTATGTTTTTCATTTTCAACATCCTCTCTATATTTTTCCTTTTTTTTCATAAATTCCTCAAGTCTTAAATCATATAATTGCTTTCTAACTTTCTTTGCTTCTTCAACTAATATAGAAACATCTTTTTTGGAATCATTATTTTTCTTCCCTTCAGTTATCTTTCTTAATATCTCTGAATATTTATGTTTTACTTCTTCTACTTCCATTTTACCTCCTTAAAAACAAAAAAAGGACAATACCTTGGAAGTGAATATACACGGTACCATCCCACATTTAACTCTTTCTTTATAACGGTAATAAACCGGGTTTAGATTATCCCCAAACCAGCTCCAAAGTAGTAACTGCTACAATGTTTATCTATTTACACCAACCATAGACTCTCTAAAAAACATGAAGTAACAATCATATCTTCTTCATCACATAATTATTATACAACAATAATCATAAAAAACAAATAATTTCACAATAAAAAACTAAATATTAAGTTTAACTTTCATATCACATATCTCATCATATTCCAGATTAGATATCATAGATATATCATCATTACTAATTTTTTTCTCTAATAAATTATAAGTAATTAAATAATTAGAATTATTCAATTTATTTTCTCTAACAAAATCCTTATTATAAGCATCTATATAATCATATGAATTAGACATATAAACTAAATAATTATAAGCCTCATATATACCAAATAATTTTATACATGAATATCTATTAGATATATTTCTAATTACTAATAAATTCAATATTATACTCAAAATCTGAATATATGTAAAATTATTAAATAATTCTTTCTCATTAATACATTTATTAATCTTATAAAAAGATAAAGCTCTATAATTACCTCTTACTTTATTTAAATTAATATAATAATTATATATATTATCATAACACTTTTTTAATATAATTTTATCTCTATTAAAACAAAACTCAATATCATAATACTTAATATAATTATCTATATTTTTAATATCTTTAATATTTATATTTATTAAATAACAATCATATATTTTAAAACAAATTTTTCTATTTTTAATTACTATTAATAAATCATCAACATGTATAACATCATCAATATTATTAGAAAATATAACATTATACTCACTAGGATTAACTCCACTAATTATTCTAATTAAGCTATATAAATAAGTTCTAACATTATCATTTTCTAAAAACAATTTAAATATATTCCTATCCATTATATTTATAAAATCACATTTATCAATAATTCTGCTCATGAACCCACCTCGTGCATAATAATGTAACATATTAAATAAATAATTTCAAGAAAAAAAGAATAGACGTTTAAATTTCTATTCTTAAATTAATATATATTTTTTATTTATATTATTCACTTCTTAAAGATTCAACAGGATCTTTTCTAGAAGCAATACCAGATGGAATCAAACCTGCAATTACAGATAACAATATACTAATTAAAATAAGTATTGCTGAACCACCAATTGGAAGTATTGCAATATTATCAATTTCTGTAAATATCACAACTATTTTATTAACTAAAATATCAAGTAAGAAAGTAATAATTACACCTAATGCTCCAGATATAAATCCCTCAATTAAATTTTCAGCATTAAATACACGAGATACATCTTTCTTAGAAGCACCAATTGCTCTTAAAATACCAATTTCCTTTGTTCTTTCAAGCACCGAAATATATGTAATAATAGCTATCATAATACTTGATACAACTAAACTTATTGCAACAAATGCAATTAAAACAATACTAATTACAGAAACAATTGACGAAATACCACCCATTAAAGTTTTAATTAAATCAGAATACGTTATTTTATATTTTTTTTCTTTTTGTTCTTCATTGAATTTTTTAAATATTTTCTCTATCTTATCTTTAGATTCATAATTTTTAGGATAAATAGAAATACTATCTGGATTATCTTCATCTTTTATTCCAAGCTTTTCTAAATTTCCAATATATGTACTTGTAACTCCATCAAAATTAGAATTAGTAAATATATTTATATCTTTATTATTAAGTTGATCTTTTGCTATATCACTATCTTTTATTTTATTTATTACATATTTTGTTAATTTATTACTATATGCAACAGCACCACTTTCAACAGTTGAATCATCTTTAGTTTTAGCTATTCCAACTATTTTTATTTTTAAGCTATCATCTACTAAATCCCCTAAATAATTAATATCAGTAGATTTATCTACCCAAACATTTTTCTCTTTAACAAAATAATCAGTATTAACAATAAGACTAAATTCTTTACCAATTAATGATTTATAAGAATAATTCTTAGTCTTTTTATCATCTGAATTTAAATTAGTTCTATCTTCTATATCTAAAGAATAAGCTAAAGATAAAGGTATCTTATTATTTTTATCAACAACAAGTAATAATTCATCTTTCTCATTAGGCATTTCACCTTCTAATAGTTCATATTGACTATCTCTTAATTTTTTATCCTCTATTAATTCATAAAATCTATCTGAAACAGACATACTACTAAACAAATCATCAGATATATTTATATCACAAGGATTAACTTGAACAATAGAATTATCTTTTTTTGAATAAACTTGTAAATTCAAATCATAATTATATTTAATAATAGAAGTATAATCTTTAATATGTCTATAATTATTATCTATTTCTTTTTTTACTTTAGATAAAGAATATTCAGTACTATCTTCTATTTTACCAATATTATTAACATTAGTAAGACTATCAAAATCGTTAGAAGTACAAATACTATTTTTATCACATTTCTTTTTACCTTCTTTTTCTGCATCCTCATCTATTTTATAAGTCTCTACACTACGACCCTTAGTAATAGTAATAGTTGAATTAGACAAACTGGTTCTCTCTAAATTATTAATATATGTATTTACACCATTAGATAAACTAAGTATTAGTGCTATACCAATTATACCAATTGAACCAGCAAATGAAATCAAAAAAGTTCTACCACTTTTAGTCAATAAATTATTTAATGATAAAGAAAGAGCTGTTAAAAGCCCCATTGAACTTTTCTTCTCAGAAGAAGTTAAAGTATCATTATCACTTTGTTTAGGCTTATACGGATTAGTATCACCAATTACCATACCATCTTTTAATCTAACTATTCTAGTTGAATACTCTTCAGCTAAATCTTCATTATGTGTAACCATAATAACAAGCTTATCATTAGCTATTTCTTTTAACATATTCATAATCTGAACACTAGTTTCAGAATCAAGAGCACCAGTTGGCTCATCTGCTAAAATAATATCAGGATTATTTACAAGAGCTCTAGCAATTGCAACTCTTTGCATCTGTCCACCAGAAAGTTGAGAAGGTTTCTTCTTAACATGATCTTTTAAACCAACCTTCTCCAATGCATCAAGTGCTCTTTTTCTTCTCTCACTACTGGAAACACCAGATAATGTCAAAGCAAGTTCAACATTTGCCAAAATAGACTGATGTGTAATCAAATTATAACTTTGAAACACAAAACCTATTCTATGATTACGATATGAATCCCAATCATCACTAGTATATTTTTTAGTACTCACATTATTAATTATTAAATCACCTTCAGTATAATGATCAAGACCACCAATAATATTTAATAATGTACTCTTACCAGATCCAGAAGGACCCAAAATTGAAACAAATTCACTATTTCTAAATTTTATAGAAACATCATTTAAAGCAACCTGCTTTAAATCACCTAAATTATAAACTTTTTTAATATTCTTAACTTCCAACATATTTTCAATACTCCTCACTTAAATGTAACTATATTAACATAAAAAATAAAGAAAGTAAAATCACCTTCTTAATCCACCTCTTAAAATACATCAGTTAACATTAAAAGGATTTTGCTTATTCTTTCCATTATCAATCTCAATATAACCACCTCCAGAATCAGAAACAGTATCATCAGCTATCTGATTCCAACAAGCAGTAAATTCAAAATTATCACCTAACGAATCTAAAGTAAAACTAATAAGAAATGGCACAAGAAATACCACAACAAGAGCAATTATAGAATTTTTAATACTCTTAGGTGCTTTCTTATCATCAGGATTACCCATTAACTTAACAAAAGAAATTGTTATAGAAATTATTGCAAGCATTGGACCTACAATATATAAAATTATTAAACCTCTCTTAATAATAGCTAAAAAACGCATTAAAGTTATATCACTACAATAATTCATTAAATCGCCTAAAAAAAACATAAAACAATCACCTACTCAACTTTATATACCCAAAATGAAGGCATTTTTCTTAATCCAGTACTTCCGCCACCAACAACTTTATTAATTATTTTACCATTAACAAGTAGCTCAGAAGAAGAACCACCATCTAAATTTGCAGCATTAACAACATCATATTCTAAAAACAAATCAATCATATCTTTCATACTTGCACCAACAGATGAAGGCATTCTGCCATCGATAACTAAAAAAATAACTTTCCCATCTCTAGTTTGTCCAATTGCAGTCCTTGGAGCATACCCATAACCACCATTACCAATAACTTTACTTGGAACACCATCAACTATTAAAAATGGACCAAACTCTAAAGCATCTCTATATATTTTGGTAGCCTCATTACAATCAGTCTTCTTTAATATTAATTTATTATCATCATTGAATCCAATAAAACCACCATCAACAACCAAATCACTATAATAACTTACAACACTATGATTTACTATAACAACACCATGAGGAAAAGCACCATTAGACTCAAATTCAGGATCATAAAATCCACCACCATTTATTATAACACTAGCCTTACTTCTTTTATACAAAGAAGTAATTAATTCACCACTTTTTCCAATATCTTTAGATACTTCTAAATGTACATTACCAGGATTATTTAATATAGCTATATATCCCCTAAAATGTTTCTTATATATTTTTTTTACTTCAAACAAATCATTAGTATCAATAATATTAATCAAATTATAATTAGAACTATTACTACTAATAATTCTATTATTATTCATAACATTCTTAATTGTAGAATCACTATATAATAATCTAGCAATATATTGATGAGATTTTGTAGTCATCAAAGATGTAATAACAATAGATTTAAAATCATAATTTATATATAAAAAATAATTTATTAATATAATAACAAATATTATACTAAAAATAATTTTATACTTCATTTTCTTCTACTTTACCATCTTTATTATAATCAATATATTCTTTATATGTTTCATATTTATTAATTGATAATCCTGTTTGATTAGTAACTTGATATTGATTATAAATATTAATATTTTCATTATATAAATTAACATCTTTTACAAATAAATTATTAGCTTTTTCATATTCAACTTTATAATTATTACATTTCTTATTAATACTAGTTTCAGGATAATAAGTATCAGTACATAACTTATTTAATTTAATAACATTCTTATTTATTTCATCAATCATATTTTCATAATTAGATAAAGTATTCTTAATCTCATTATCTTTTTGATATAATGTTTCATATGAATTATTAAATACAGTTGCATAAATCTGACTTCTAGTAGAATTAAAAGAATCTAATTGTATTTTTAAATTATCATAATTATCATTAACTTTATCCATTCTTAAAGATATTCCTTCTCTATCAGACTTTAAACTAATAACACTAGCAGAAACACATCCAGCAACAATAAGTACTGTAGCTATACAAATCATATTAAAAGCAATCTGAATATATCTATCCTGTTTCATATCATCACCTTAATATGATTATATTATTTTTTTAATATTTTGTAAAGAAAAAGACATTTATAAAAAATGCCTAACATAATATAAATAATTATTTCTTTCTATATATTACAGGATAATCATATGAATAATTTATCTTACCTAATTTTAAACACTTTATGTCAGGATCAAAATCATAAGCATATTTAAGCAATGATTCTAATTTACTATCACTATTATCGAAACAATCGGTATAATCATAACTCATACAAATAAAAAAATTAGAATCTGAATTAACAGCCTTTTCAATAATTTTTTTCTCTCCACCAAATGGCATAAATGAATAAACTAAATCATATTTTTTATAATCATCACTATTAAACTTAGATTTATTTAATATAATATTATTATTTGTTTTAATAGAATCAACTATTAATTTAGGATCATATATTTCTAATCTATTTTTAATATTTTTATTTGAAATTCTATTAGCAAGTACAGGAACATATCCACAACCAAGTTCAAGCAAATTATTTTTATTATTTAATAATTCAGGATATAATTCAAATAACTTATCACAATACCTACTAAATATATTCATATTTTCAGGTACAATATCAAACATATCATAAAATTCACGTATTTCACTACATAAATAATTTGCAATATAAGGATCAGAAAAACTTAATATATAATCTATCATAAACGTATTCTTTGTTTCAATACAATATTTATTAAGTAAAAAATCTCTTAATCTTTTATATTTTTCTATATAATCTTTTTGCATAATATCACCTATTCATCTTGATATTTAAAATAAAAATTAGATATTTTAACATAATCACCAGATTTAGCACCAAGTCTTCTTAATTCATCATCTATCCCAAGTTTAGACATCTTCTTACTAAATCTTAAAGCAGCCTCTTCAGTTTGAAAATTAGTCATTTTAAATATTTCATCAATCTTTTTTCCTTCAACTATCCATTCATCATTATTCTTCCTAATAGTAAAAGGCTTTTCTTCTATAAATTTATATAATATATGGTTCTCTTGCATATCATCACTAACCAAATCAACTTTTTCAACTTTTTCTAATAATTCAGATAAGTAATCAACTACTTCTTGAAGTCCACTAGAGTTAATACCACTAGTTTCAAATATTTTTAATTTAACATGTTTTTTAAATTCTACCAAATTATCTTTACTTTGAGGCATATCCATTTTATTTGCTAATACAATCATAGGCTTTTTTAATAGATTTTTATCATATAATTCTAATTCTTTTTGTATAACATTAAAATCATCTACAGCATTTCTTCCTTCTATTTGACTCATATCAACAACATGAACAAGTATACTGCATCTTTGAATATGTTTCAAAAATTTATCTCCAAGTCCAACACCTTTATAAGCATCTTTAATAAGTCCAGGCATATCAGCAACAACAAAACTTTTACCAGAACTAGAAAGAGCAACGCCAAGTATTGGATGAAGAGTTGTAAAATGATAATCTGCTATCTTAGGTGTTGCTTTAGATATTTTTGAAACAATTGTACTTTTTCCAACACTAGGAAGACCAACAAGACAAACATCAGCAAGCAATTTTAATTCTATTTTTAAATGTCTATGCTCTCCTTCCTGTCCATTTTCAGCATAATGAGGAGCGATATTACTTTGAGTTTTAAAATGTGTATTTCCAAAACCACCACGTCCCCCTTTAGCAATTATTTCTTTTTGATTTTTTTTATTTAAATCACAAACAATCATACCTGTATCAATATCAGTAACAATAGTGCCTACAGGAACTTTAATAATCAAATCTTCTTGATCTTCACCATTCTGGTTTTTACCTTTACCATTTTCTCCATTCTTACCAATTATTTTTTTGTTATATCTAAAATCAAGTAAAGTAGATAATCCAGTATCAGTTTGAAAATAAATATCTTGACCCCTTCCACCATTTCCACCATATGGTCCTCCCATAGGAACATATTTTTCACGACGAAAAGCCATACATCCATTTCCACCAGATCCAGCAATAACTTCAATTTCAACCTCATCAACAAACATAGCCATCACCTTATTCTATTACAATAATTATTATTTAATTTAATATAATATTATTTAACTTTCATTTTATTTTTTTCTCTATCCCATAAATCATTAGGATATTCAGAATTATCAACCATTTCTTTTAAAGCATCTTTAACAGAATCAGAATCTTCTTTATATGTAACACCATACCATTTAGAAGTAGTAGGAATAACATTAACTAAAGAATAATTATCTTTAATACTATCAAATAAAACATCAGGTATTAAGAATTCACAATCTAATAATTTATCTTTATTTTTATCTAAAAATTTAGGAAATTTATTTTCTATATAGTTAAAAATTGAAGGTGAAAACAACAACATATTCATAGAAACAGTATCATCAGGTAAAACAGTAAATTTATCTTCTCCAGATAAAGGAGAAGCAACAATCTCATCACCAACTTTTTCAAGCTTAGATTCAATT
Source organism: uncultured Erysipelotrichaceae bacterium (assembly GCA_902803795.1). Taxonomy (GTDB): domain Bacteria; phylum Bacillota_I; class Bacilli_A; order RF39; family UBA660; genus RUG14903. The sequence goes on from CADCRC010000136.1 coordinate 12,260, forward strand.
ATAGAAGAAAGCATTAAGCCATCTTGTTTACAAACACCTCTCTTAACAGACCCATTATCCGTCATAGTATTCTTAGCCTTATATCCTATCAAACCATAATTATATGGAACTTTATTAACATCAATTCCCTTTAAAAATTCTGCTCCCTTTAAAAAAGCATCTCTTCCATAAAAATCATCTGAATTAATCATCATAAATGGTTCATTTATCTTATCTTTACAACACATAATTGCATGAGCAGTACCAAGTGGTTTAACTCTATCTTTCGGTAAATTAATATAATCAGGTACATTATCATTCTTTTGAAAACAATATTCTACATTAATATAAGGCTCAACTCTTTTACCAATAGTTTCTTTAAATACTTCATAATTTTCTTCTTTAATTAAAAATACAATCTTATTAAAACCAGCCTCTAAAGCATCATATACTGAATAATCAATAATAAATTCACCATTAGGTCCAAGTGGAGTAATTTGTTTTAACCCCCCAAACCTAGATCCCATTCCAGCAGCAAGTATTAATAAGGTCAAATCATTGTTCTTAGTTTTCATATTTTTTTCATTCCTTTCAATCATACTATTAAAGTTAATAATACCATCTTCTAATTTATTATCAGAATATTTTATATCTATCTCAAACTTATCATCATAAAATCTAACAAACTCAAAATTATATAAAGAACCCTTCTTAAATATTCTAACAACCTCATCCTTACCAACATTAGATATACCACTAAATTCTTTTAAATAACCCAATTCATTATCATTCAAATATTTAACACTAACTTCTCCATAAACATATCTATAATATATTCCTTTTAAATTATATCCATCATCACTTTTTATATATAATTTATATCCTAAATTCAACTCTTTTCTCAATTAAAACACCCTCCAATTAAACTTTTGATATTCCTTTATAACTAGTAGATATCATCTTAATACCATATTTATATTCAAAAGCAACATACATAACTGATCCATCTATCCTAGTTACAACACCTACACCAAATATTTTATGATTAACTCTATCTCCTACATTATAACTACTAGAATTTTCAATTTTTTCATCTTTCTTCTTTTTTCTCAAACCATTAATTAAATAATCTTTAAATTCTTCTTTATTAACATTAGGAGTTTTATTAATAGAAGTATTAAAACTACTAGAAGGTTCTACAACAGCTTCAACATCAAGTAATTCTTTAGGTATTTCCTCAATAAATCTACTTGGTAAATTTCTCTGTGTTTGTCCAAATAACATTCTTCTTTTAGCATTAATCAAATATAAATGTTTTTTAGCTCTAGTAATCGCAACATACATAAGTCTTCTTTCTTCTTCAAGTTCACTAGAATCACTAATAGCAGAAAAATGTGGAAACACACCTTCTTCAAGTCCAATAACAAAAACATAATCATATTCTAAACCTTTAACCTGATGCACAGTCATAAGACTTACTCTATTAACATCATTTTTATATTCTTCAACATCACTAACTAAACTAATTCTAAACAAAAAACTCTCTAACATTTCATTATTAGATAAACCTTCATTTTCTTCTTCAAACGACTTAGTTATTGATTTAAATTCTTCTAAATTTTCAATTCTGGTATTTGACTCAAAAGAATTTTCTTGTTTCAATTCATCAATAATCCCAAAGGTGTCTAATATTTTATCAATAAATTCAGTTAATGTCAAATTTGGTTGCAACAAAATAAGCTTTAATATCATCTCTTTAAAAGCTAGTTGTTTCTTATCTTCTATCGCATCAAACATAGAAATACCTAAACAATCAGCTCTATATGCTAAATTAGATATAGATTTTTCACCAATTCCACGTCTTGGAACATTAATAATTCTAGTCAAAGAAACATTATCTTGAGTGTTATGTATTAATCTAATATAAGCAATTAAATCTTTAATCTCTTTTCTTGAATAAAAATATGTACTACCAATGACTTTATATGGTATATCCTCTTTTAAACATTCTTCTTCCATAACTCTTGATTGAGCATTAGTTCTAAATAATATTGCAATATTAGAATAATCATTATCTTTAACAATATCTTTTATATTATTACATACATATCTTGCTTCATCTTCTTGATTTGTAGCATTATAATATTTAATCTTATCTCCATCAATCTTCCTAGTCCAAAGATTTTTATCTTTCTTATAAACATTATTTTTAATAACAGCATTAGCAGCATCTAATATATATTTAGTAGATCTATAATTTTCTTCTAATAATATTACTTTAGCATTCTTATAATCATTCTCAAAATTTAAAATATTTTTATAATTAGCTCCTCTAAAACTATAAATAGACTGACTATCATCACCAACACAAGTTAAATTCTTATATTTTACTGCAAGCATTTTAGTTAAAATATATTGTGCTTCATTAGTATCTTGATATTCATCAATTAATATATACTGATATCTATCTTGATATTTAGATAAAATATCTTCATGTTCTCTAAATAATTTAATAGGAAGTATTAACAAATCATCAAAGTCAACCGCATCATTTTTATATATATAATCTTCATATTTTTTATATACATCTAAAAATATATTATCAATTTCACTTACAGCATATTTAGAAAAATCATCAGGAGTTTGCATAACATTCTTACAAGAAGATATTCTATTTTTTATACCTTTAGCATTAAACTTTTTAGGATCTAAATTCATATCTTTCAATATCTTTTTAACAACAGATAAAGAATCATCACTATCCATAATAACAAAATTAGAATCATAACCTAATAATGTAGCATTATCACGTATTAATTTAACACCAAAACTATGAAAAGTAGAAATTTGTGATTCTTTAGCTTTGCTTCCAACCATCTTATATATTCTATCTTTCATCTCTTGAGCAGCTTTATTAGTAAAAGTAATCGCTAAAATGTTTACAGGATTAACACCATTTTCAATTAAATAAGCTATCTTAGTAGTAAGTGTTTTAGTCTTACCTGATCCAGCACCTGCTATAATAAGCAATGGTCCATCATTATATAAAACAGCTTCTTTTTGCTTATCATTTAGTTCATTCAACATATGTATCACCATAATAATAATATCATAATTTACCCCAAAACTAAATAAAAATAAAAAGGAAGTATCAAACTTCCATCAACATAATAATTTACTTTATATCTTAAACATTACCTATAGTCTTAGTTGTCGCTAAACCATTTATATTAACCGCAGTAAGTTCAATTTTCAAACTACCAGTATTACCTCTATATTTAGAAAGTGAAAATTTAGATGAATAAGAATCATTTCCATCAATCATATATGTATCAGATGAATCTAATCTACCATCTAAATATATTCTAA
>CADCRC010000137.1 GCA_902803795.1 uncultured Erysipelotrichaceae bacterium
ATAAGTAAAAATGATAAATATTATGCCGCAATAATTATGCCTAAAAGAAATGAAATAAGAATAGAAGAAAATATAATAAAAGAAAAAGATATAGATGGAGATATTATTTTAGGTGAATCAATTATTTATTCAAAAGATAAAATTAAAAGAAGTTATGCTCAAGAATACTTATATAAAGTACATGATTATCATAGATGTGGAGTTTCTTTAAAAAGATTTAGAAAAGTTAAAACAAATTATTATTATATAAAGTATGAAGTACCAGGTGAATGTTAATAATAATGTCAAACAGATGTAAAGAAAAATTGATAAAACATTGATTTTACGTTATAATACTTATGGAATATAGGAGTGATAATAATGGCAGAAAAAAAATATGATGCTTCGTCAATTAAGATACTTGAAGGTTTAGATGCAGTAAGAAAAAGACCTGGTATGTATATAGGATCTACTGATAGAAGAGGACTACACCATCTAGTATGGGAGATAGTTGATAATGCAGTAGATGAAGCCATTAATGGTTATGGTGACTATATTAAAATAATTATTCATAAAGATAAATCAGTATCAGTTGAAGACCATGGACGTGGTGTACCAACTGGAATGCATGAATCAGGAAAATCAACACCAGAAGTAATTTATACAATATTACATGCTGGAGGTAAATTTGAAGAAGGAGGATACAAAGTATCTGGAGGTCTTCATGGAGTTGGTTCAAGTGTAGTTAATGCTTTATCTAAATGGATGGAAGTAACTATTAAAAGAGATAAAAAAGAATATTATATAAAATTTGAAAATGGTGGACATGTTAAAGTACCATTAAAAGAAATAGGTGCTACAAACAGAACAGGAACAACAGTTAGATTTATGCCAGATGATGAAATATTTTCAAATACTAATTTCTCATATACAACTATATGTGAAAGAATGCAAGAAGAAGCACATCTTTTAAAAGGTATAACAATAGAAGTTGTAGATGAAGAAGATGAAAGAACAACTAAATATTGCTATGAAAGAGGAATAGAAGAATATGTAGAAGATTTAAATAAAGAAAAACAAACTCTACATAATGTTTTATCATTCTCTGGTAATAAAGAAAAAATAGAAGTAGAAGTATCAATGCAATATACAGATACTTATAATGAAAATATAGTAAGCTTTGTTAATGATGTAAAAACAATAGATGGAGGTTCACATGAAGTAGGATTTAAAACAGCATTAACAAAAGTATTTAATGATTATGCTAAAAGTAATGGATTTGTAAAAGGAAATGCTAAAGCCTTTGAAGGTAGTGATGTTAGAGAAGGACTAACAGCTATTATCAGTTTAAAAATACCAGAAGATATACTTCAATTTGAAGGTCAAACTAAAGGTAAATTAGGAACACCTCAAGCAAAAACAGCAGTAGAAAACATTGTAACTGAAAACTTAAGAATATACTTAGAAGAAAATAGAGCAATCGCAACTGATATAATTAATAAAAGTATAAAAAGTAAAGATGCAAGAGAAGCAGCTAGAAAAGCAAGAGAAGAAGCAAGAAATAAAGGTAATAAAAAGAATAATAAAGAAAGAAGTTTATCAGGAAAACTTGCACCTGCTCAAAGCAAAGATAAAACAAAAAAAGAATTATTCTTAGTCGAAGGAGATTCAGCAGGAGGTTCTGCAAAACAAGGAAGAGATAGAAAATATCAAGCAATCCTACCACTTCGTGGAAAGGTTTTAAATACAGAAAAAACAAAAGATACTGATATATTAAATAATGAAGAAATCAACACAATGATTTATACAATTGGTGCTGGATATGGTTCAAATTTTGATATAAATGATTGTGAATATTCAAAAGTAATAATAATGAGCGATGCAGATGAAGATGGTGGCCATATTCAATGCCTATTATTAACTTTTTTCTATCGCTACATGAAACCATTAATTGAAGATGGAAGATTATTTGTCGCACTCCCTCCATTATTTAAAATACAATGTGGAAAAGAAATTGAATATGCATATTCAGTAAGTGAGATGCAAGAAAAAAGCAAAGGAAAAAAATGTGAAATACAAAGATATAAAGGACTTGGTGAAATGAACGCAGATCAACTAAGAGATACAACAATGAAACCAGGATTAAGAACACTAATTCGTGTAAATATTGAAGATGCACAACTTGCTGAACGACGTGTTTCAATATTAATGGGTGATGATGTTCCACCAAGGAAAGAATGGATTGAAGAAAATGTTGAATTTTCTCTTGAAGATGATTATCAGATAAGTTAGGTGATATAATGGCAAAAAAAGAAGTACGAGAAAAAAACATATTAGAAAAAATATTTGATTATACATTAGAAGATATTATGGGACAAAGATTTGGTTCATATGCAAAATATATAATTCAAGACAGAGCTATTCCTGATGCAAGAGACGGATTAAAACCTGTTCAAAGAAGAATACTTTTTTCTATGTATAGAGAACATAATACTTATGACAAAGGATATAGGAAAAGTGCAAAAACAGTAGGAGATGTAATAGGTAACTTCCATCCACATGGTGATACATCAATTTATGAAGCAATGGTTCGCATGAGTCAACCATGGAAAACAAGACTTCCATATATTGATATGCATGGAAATAATGGATCAATAGATGGAGATAGTCCTGCTGCTTATCGTTATACCGAAGCAAGATTATCTAAAATAAGTGAGGAAATGGTTCGTGATATAGATAAAAACACAGTCGAGTTTGCACCAAACTTTGATGATACATTAAAAGAACCAACAGTTTTGCCTGCAAGATTTCCTGCATTACTTGTATATGGAACCCAAGGCATTTCAGCAGGATATGCAACAAATATTCCTCCACATAATCTAAATGAAATAATAAATGCAACAATATATAGAATAGATAATCCAACATGCACATTAGACGAACTTATGAAATTTGTAAAAGGTCCTGATTTTCCAACCGGAGGAATTATAGAAGGAAAGTCAGGAATTATTGACGCATACACTACAGGTAAGGGAAGAATAATTGTAAAATGTAAAATAGAATTAGAAGATGACAAAATAATAATTACAGAAATACCATTTGAAGTAAATAAAGCACAAATGGTAAAAAAGATAGATGAGATAAGATTAGATAAAAAAATAGATGGAATAGTAGAAGTAAGAGATGAATCAACATTTGATATTAGAGTAGTAATAGAACTAAAAAAAGGAGCAAACAAAGACCTAATATTAAACTATTTATATAAAAATACTGATATGCAAATATCATATAATTTTAATATTGTTGCAATAGTTAATAAAAGACCAAAACTACTTGGATTATCTGAATGCCTAGATGCATTTATAACTCATCAAAAAAGAGTTGTTATAAAAAGAACAGAATTTGATTTAGAACATGCAAAAGCAAGATTCCATATAGTAGATGGATTAATTAAATGTATATCAATTTTAGATGAAGTAATTAAAACTATAAGAGCATCTAAAAATAAAAGTGATGCACAAGATAATTTAGTAAAAAAATATGATTTTACAACAGCCCAAGCAGAAGCTATTGTTACATTGCAACTATATAGATTAACAAATACTGATGTAGTAAGTCTCGAAGAGGAATCAAGCAAATTAAAAAAAATAATTGAAGGATTAACAAAAATACTTGAAAATGAAAATGAACTTAAAAATGTTATGAAAAGGGATTTAAATGAAGTAAATAAAAATTTTGATACACCAAGACTTACTCAAATAAAAGATGAAATACAAGAAATAAAAATAGATAAAGAGGACATGATTCAATCAATAGATTCAATAGTTGCAATAACAAATGATGGATATATTAAAAGATGTTCTCCTAAAAGTTTCAACTCATCACAACTATCAGATATCCAACTAAAAGAAGGAGATTTTATAACAGGATTATATGATACAAATACTAAAGATGTACTATTATTATTTACAAATTTAGGTAATTATTTATATATACCTGTATATACAATAGAAGAAAAAAAATATAAAGATTTACCAAAACATGTATCAAATATAATTCAATTAGAAGAAAAAGAAGAAATAATTGGATCATGTATAATATCTAATTTTGAAAAAGAAATTAACTTGTTATTTGCAACCAAAAAAGGTATGATAAAAAAATGTTTAATATCTTGCCTAAAAGCACAAAGATATAATAAATCAATGTGTTGTATGAAATTAAAAGAAGATGATGAACTAGTAAGTGTTATTAAAGACAATAATCCATATGTATTCTTGGAAACATCTTCAGGATATTCATTAGTTATAAAAAGCGATGATTTTCCAAGCTTAGGATCTAAAGCAAGTGGAGTAAAAGGAATAAAATTAAAAGATGATTATTTAGTAAGTATTTCAACATTTAATCAAAATGATATGTTTGTATCAATATTTACAGATAAAGGAAATGCAAAAAGAATAAAATTAAATGAATTTGAACTTGCTACAAGAGCTACTCGTGGACTATTAAGTATTAAACCAGTTAAATCAAATCCAAATAAAATAGTTAAAGCATTAATTTCTAATTCAAAAAGTAAATTTTTAATTAAATCTAATTCAATAGAAGAAATTAAAGCAAGTGATATACCAATATCTGATAGATATTCTATAGGAAGCAAATTATTTAAAAAGATAACAGATGTAGAACTAGAAGTTGAATTAGAAAAACCAATAGATGAAGAAAAAATAGAAAAAGAAGTAGTTGAATTCAACTTAGAAGATATAGACGAACAACTAATTACAATAGAGGATTTTATTAAATGATAGAATTAATAGATTTATTAGATAGTTTAAAAAATGAATTAAATAATAATAATGACATAATTAAAATAAGAAAATTAAATAAAATAATAAAACAAGATAAAATATTACTAGATTTATTAAATAAATTCCATAATAGCAATAATCAAAATTTAGAATTGAAAAAAGAAATAATAAATAATAATATTATTAATGAATATAAAGATAAAGAATTACAAATTAATCTATTAATACTTGAAATAAATAACAAACTAAAAGACTTAACACCAACTAAAAATTGTACTAAAAATTGTAATATAAATATATAAAACAAGAGCACTAATTATTAGTTAGTGTTTTTTTAATTATAAAAAATTCATACTTAACATGTATAATAAAAAAATTAGATATTTTTATTTTAATAATTGATAAAATATTATATAATTATAATAGCTAAAGATAGGAATTAGGTGATATGCATGGAAGGAAAATTAGAAGAAGCATATGAAATAATGGATAAGTTTAATTTAATAAAGTCAAATAGTATTATAAATTATTATGAATTATTTAATATAAATAAAAATGATATTAATGATATAGTAAAAAAAATAAAAAAAATGAAAATATTATTTCATGATGATAATAAAAATACATATTTAAATATTGTAAAAAGTAATAAAGAAGAATTTTTACAAATATATGGAGAAATTCAAAGATGTGTATTAAATGCAGATGACATATTAACCAATCCAGAAAAAAAAGCAGAATATGATAGAAATTTAGAAGAAGAAAAAGAAAAAAATATAATGTTAAAATACTATAGTAATATAAATAATAATACAAAATCAGATATATATAGAAATGAAACACAAACTTATCAAGATAATACTCCAAAAAAAGATAATCTAACTGATAGAAAAAAAGCAGATTTATTTTTTGAAGAAGTATATAGAAAAACAAATAGTTTAAGATATGTTGTAGATATAATAAAAATGATGTATAGTAGTACACCAAATTTTGATTTTATAAAAAATAAAGATGTAAGAGAAATGGTAGTAAATCTTATAAACAACAAAGACGAATTTAGTTCTTTTAGAAGAACTGTAAAATCAGTTAGAACAAAAGGAATAACAATGCCAGATAATCCAAAACCAATTGATTACGCAAACAACTATCTTGTAAGATTATATTATATTGATAATAGTTTTGTTGAAGAAGCACTTGATGAATATATTGAAAGTGTTGTTATAAGCATGGCATATTCTGGAAAAAGAAAAACACATAAAGCTATTGAAAATTATTGCAAAAACAATGATGATTCAATGTTTGCAAACGAAGAAGTAAGAGATAGAATTACAAGTTTTTCAAAGAATGACATGTATTATATTTTACCAAATCTTTATATGTGTTTAGAAACAGAAAAAATTGCAAGGGGAAGAAACTGGTCATTTACTAAAAATAAAGGAAATTTTTCAAACTTTATAGATAATATATATGTATTTGAAGATGAAGATATATATAGATACAAAAGAAAAATAGAAAGATCTGAAATGAGGAAATAATATGCTCAATAATAAAGGATTTGCAGTTAGTACAATCTTATATGGATTACTAATCATAATTATGATTATTGTAACATTGCTTTTTAGTATTGCTCAACAAAATAGAGAAAATACATCATCGCTAGTTGATAAAATAGAAGAGGATTTAATAAATGCAAATGAAGTTGAAAAAGGAATTACACCAGATAGTGATGAAAAATTATTTATTGTACCATGGAATGAAACAGGATGGTATAGAATAGAATTATGGGCAGCAAATACAAATGGAATAAATGGAGACTATGTATCAGGATTTATATATCTAGTTCAAGGAGATACAATTAGTTTTAGAGTGAATAATTCTGGAGTAACAGATGCTATATTAGGTGTAGATTATAATGATGTAGATAAAGAAACTAAAAATGATTATTCAGATTACCCATATAAAAATGTAATATTAAGAGCAGGATTTAATGGAAATATGGATGACATGATTGATAGTAATGATAAATTAAATAAAGAAACAACATCAAATTTTGGAGCTGGTTTTGCCTGCAAAGATTGTGCAAATTATACTATTGACGAAACTGATAAATTAAATTCAAATACAAAAACTAGCATTTTAACTAAATACTCATCAGCACTATATGATAATAATTCAGATCCAATAAAATTAACATTTAGTTATAAAAATCCAAGTTTATATACAAATACGAAAACAATTTCACTTGAATATTTTACAGACTTATATAATTGTAATAATAATACATGTTTACTAAAACAAACAACTGAATCATATGATGATGTTCAATTAGATTTTAGTTATAAAATGGTTATAATGGCAGAAAAATCAAACAATAATAACTATGTACTTGGAGTAAAACCATTAAATTCTTCTAATAATATAATCTTTAATTATGATATAAGACAAGAAAGTAATATTACTGATATAGATAATAAAAGAACTTTTCTTGGAATTACAGCAGATGATGAAATAGAAAATATACAAATAGCAAAAAATGTTTATAATCAAAATGTTTTACCTATAACTGATTTATATGATACACAAATAATTGACAAAGAAGGAAATATATTTGGAGGAACAACATATAATCCTACAAAAAGAGTATCTATTGTAAATGGATATATAATACCCAATATAAATACAGGTGAAGGACATGTATCTATAAATAAAGTAAGTCCAAGAGAAATAAATACAGATTTAGTTGATGTAGAAGAAATATATGATTGTACAACAGACACAAATTCAAAAATTGTCGCAATAAATCTTATAAACAAAGAAAAAAGAAAATATAAATTTCCAATAGATTTAGAAAAAACTGGTACTCAAACAATTGACGGAAAAAACTGCTATAAATATGATGTTAAAGGAGTATTAAACAGTAGTGACACATTTGAAAATATAGATGAATTAGGATTATCAACAACATCTACTACATCAATAGAACATTCCATATATGTAAAAAATAAAGAAAAATCAGAATATACAACAATAATTGATAAAATAAATGTATCAAATAATAATGAAGAAATATTTAGTATATGGCAACCTAATTATAGAAAAACAATTAATAATAATACTATTCTTCCATCAGCAAATTATTTTATATTAAATTCTGATAACCAAAAAGAAGCATTAACATCGGATGCTAAAGGAAAGTTAGAATTTAAAACACTATCTTATAATGATGAAGATTATCAAATTTGGACTATAGCAAAAATAGAAGGTACAACATCAGAAGGAAAAAACATCTATTCAATTATAAATAAAGCATCAGGAAAATGTATAATGTATAATCCAAGCGATGCAACTAATCCATTTGTTGCAGCAGAAAGTTATTTACAAAATACTGAATATGACATTTATTCTACCAATATAAATATTAATGAAAATAAAAGTTTTAATATTTCATCAAATGGTAATAAAACATTTAACATCTCTGTAAAAGGTAATAATTTATTAAATAAAGCAAATCTTAAATTAATCGCAATAGATGCAATAGGATAATAAACCAAAACACTTGCAATTTTCTATATTTAGTGTATAATAAACATGTATTTGTACATATGTCTTGGTTTTAAGAATTTCCGACTTATTACTCAGATATATGCGAATGAAGAAAGGAAGAGTTATATGGCAATAAATAAAAGTGAAAAAGAAAAGATAATTGAAGAATTTAAGACACATGATGGTGATTGTGGTTCAACTCAAGTTCAAATTGCATTATTAACATCAGAAATTAATAATTTAACTGAACATTTAAAAGAACATAAACATGATTATCATTCAAATCGTGGATTACTAAAAAAAGTAGGACAAAGAAAAAGATTATTAACATATCTAAAAGATAAAGATATTGTTGCTTATCGTGATGTAATTAAAAAATTAGGATTAAGAAAATAATTAAAGTAGACACTAAATATTAGTGTCTTTTTCTATACTATTACATAAAGTAGACATATGGAGGTAAAATGAAAAAAATATTTGAATTAGATTTAGATGGAAGAAAAATAATAGTAGAAAACGGAGAACTTGCAAAACAAGCAGATGGAGCAGTATTAGTAAGATATGGAGATACAGTTGTTCTAACAGCCGCAGTAGTTTCAAAATCAGTTAATCTATTATCAGATTTTTTTCCACTAACAGTTAATTATCAAGAAAAATTATATTCAGTAGGAAAAATACCTGGGGGTTTTATAAAAAGAGAAGGAAGACCAACAGAAGCAGCAACACTTGCATCACGTTTGATAGATAGACCAATGAGACCATTATTTCCAGAAGATTTTAAAAATGAGGTACAAGTCATATCAACAGTGTTGTCAGTAGATCAAGACTGTTCACCAGAATTAACTGCTATGCTTGGATCATCTTTAGCAGTCAGCATATCTAAAATACCATTTAATGGACCAATCGCAGGAGTTAAAGTTGGAAGAGTAAATGGAAAACTTGTATTAAATCCAACAGTTGAACAAACAGAACAATCAGATATTAACTTAACGGTTGCTGGAACAAAGGATGCAATAAATATGGTTGAATCAAGCGCAAAACAAGTTGACGAAGAATCAATGCTTGAAGCTCTAATGTTTGGACATGAAAACATCAAAAAAATTATTGAATTTGAAGAAGAAGTCATCAAAGAAATCGGACAAGAAAAAATGGAATATGAAACTTTAAATCCAACAAAAGAAATGGAAGATGAAATAGAAAAACTGATAAGTAAGGATTTAGATAATGCACTAAGAATAAAAGATAAACTAGAAAAATATGGAAAAATTGATGAATTAAAATTAAACTTAGAAGAAAAATATACAGAAGAAAACAAAGATTTAGATAAAGATGAACTTGCAAAAATATTAGTATGTGTTGATAAAGTATTCTCAAATTTAGAATATAAATTATTTAGAAATATAGTAGTAAATGAAAAAATTAGATCTGACGGTCGTGCAATGGACGAAATTAGACCACTATCTACAGATATTGATTTATTGCCAAGAACTCATGGCTCAGCATTATTTACAAGAGGAGAAACTCAAGCACTATCAATAACAACTCTTGGAGCAATAGGAGAACATCAAATACTAGATGGACTTGGTTTAGAAGATCAAAAAAGATTTATGTTACACTATAACTTTCCTCAATTTTGTGTAGGTGAAACAGGAAGATATGGATCACCAGGAAGACGTGAGATAGGTCATGGAGCCTTAGGAGAAAAAGCACTTGCTCAGGTCATCCCAAGCGAAGAAGAATTCCCATACACAATTCGTGTTGTATCAGAAATTCTAGAATCAAATGGATCATCATCACAAGCATCAATTTGTGCAGGATGTATGTCTCTAATGGCAGCCGGTGTACCAATTAAAGCACCTGTCGCAGGAATTGCAATGGGATTAATAACAAACGATGATAAATATACAATATTAACAGATATTGCAGGAATGGAAGATCATTTAGGAGATATGGACTTTAAAGTTGCAGGAACAAGAAACGGAATTTGTGCATTACAAATGGATATTAAAATAAAAGGAATCAATGAACAAATTTTAAAAGAAGCTCTAGCACAAGCTAAAAAAGCAAGGAACGAAGTATTAGATGTAATAGAAAAACAAATAGCAAAACCAAGAGAAGAAGTAAGTCAATATGCTCCAAAAATGGAAACATTTATGATTAATCCACTTAAGATAAAAGATGTAATAGGTAAAGGTGGAGAAATGATTACAAAAATTATTTGTGAAGCATCTAATGTAAATGATGTTAATAATATTAATGCAGTTAAAGTAGAACTAGAAGATGATGGACAAGTAATTATTTATCACTCTGATAAAGAGGTAATCAATAAAACACGTCAAATGATAGAAAATATCACAAGAGAAGTAGAAGTTGGAAAAGTATATACAGGAAAAGTAACAAGAATAGAAGATTTTGGATGCTTTGTAGAATTATGGCCAGGATGTGAAGGAATGGTACATATATCTCAATTATCTAATAAAAGAGTAGAAAAAGTAGAAGACGTTGTAAAAGTAGGAGATGAAATTCTAGTTAAAGCTCTAGGTCTAGATAAAAGAGGAAGACAAGACTTTTCAAGAAAAGAAGCACTATCATTTACAAATAGCAAAGATGATGAAGAACAAGAAGAAAAACCAAAAAGAATAAGAAGAACAAAAAAATTAGAAAAATAAAAATTCAATCTAAATAAAAAATTAACAAATTAAAAAGTATAAAACTACATAATTAATAAAAATTCTCAAAACATATATATAAATGGATTGAGAATTTTTTTAATTTATTAACTAATAATAATAAAATAACACAACAAACATATTGAAAAATTATATTATTTATTATATACTCTAATAAAAGTATAAAAATAGGAGAATAATTTATGATAGAAAAACTAATAAAAAAATTAAACCAAAATAAAAAAACAACTATTGTAATTATATTAATATTATTATTTATAAGTATATTAATAGGATGTTCTAAACTATCAAATAATTTATCAGATCTAACAAAAAGTATATTAGATTGTAATACATATGCTTATGTTGATGGAGTTAGAGTATCTACAATACCACTTAAAACAGATGGTTATGCGATTGATACAAGTCATGGTAATGGAACTGGAATAGAGTGTACTGATAATGCGACAGCAAGTTGGGATAATAATAATTGG
>CADCRC010000138.1 GCA_902803795.1 uncultured Erysipelotrichaceae bacterium
CATAAGAACAAAATAAAAGTTTCTTTTTCATTTTCTCTTAAACCTCTTTTTAAGTTCTTTTCTATCAAATAATATATTTGTATTCCATACAAATAAAACTACCATCAAAGCCAACCCACCATAAACATAATAACTAATTTTATTCTCAGTATCCAAAATATATACGATAGAAGCAAAAGCAAATAACAAATTAATAAAATAAATAGTTAAAACTGTTTTAACTTGAGATTTATTACGATTTAACAATTGATGATGAACATGGCAAGCATCACCTTCATAAATCTTTTCATGTTTTAAAGTACGTCGTATAATCGCAAATAAAGTATCTAAAATTGGCACTCCTAATATTAGCAATGGAATAATCAAAGAAGTCATAGTTACATTTTTAAATCCTAAAAGAGCAATAACAGCTATAATAAACCCCATAAACATACTGCCAGTATCACCAGCAAATATCTTAGCAGGATAAAAATTATGAACTAAGAATCCCAAAGTAGAACCAAGCATTACAAAAGTAAGAACAAACTCTAAATCCACATTTCCCATTATTACTCCAATAATACCAATAGTTAAATAATATATAGAACTTACTCCACCTGACAAACCATCCATACCATCAATAAAATTAATGCAATTAATGCATCCAACTATAAATAAAATAGTCAAAGGATATGTAAAAACACCAAAGTTCAAATACATATTAAAGGCACTAACATCTACAAGCAAAATCTTTCCATAAAATGCAATTATACACGCTGCAACAACTTGACCAATTAATTTATGCCTAACTTTAAGATCACATATATCATCAATCATCCCAGTAATTATTATTACAAAACTACCTATTAAAACAGAATTCATTTGATCGCTATGTTCGCCAAATATCATGTACCCAAGTAAAAAGCCAAGAAATATTCCAAGACCTCCTAACTTAGGCATTACAGTTTTATGAATATGTCTTCCCCCAGGATTATCAACAGCGCCTATCCTAACAGCAATCCTTTTAATAAACGGCATAATTAATGCTACAAATGCAAAAGGAATAAAAATCATTAGTAAAATTTGTCCAATTAAATCATTCATCATACTCACCTATTAACATTATATATTATTTTTAACCATAAAACAAATATATTAAACAAAAATATATTTTTTTTAATATTTTTAAGGAACTTTTATTTATAGATCGTATGATTAAAATAGGAGGTGAATCAATATTAAAAAACTATCAAACGACGCAATATTTAAATTAGTTCTCTCAGACAAAGAAATAATGATATGGTTTCTAGAAAGAATTTTAAAAAGAAAAATTAAAAATGTTGATATATTCAACGGTCAAGATGGACAACCTATAACAGAACAAAGTATTATAGAATTGATTAAACAAGAATTAGAAAAAGAAAATATAAATGTTAAAACTAAAATAGTAGACATGCTTATTAAAATAAACAATGAAATCTTTAACATTGAATATAATAATACTTATGATGAAGATACTAAAAAAAGAGACTTTGCATATATATATCTAACATATATGCAAACTCGTTAAAGAAAAAAGAAGACTATATGAATCAACCAATATGCACACAAATTAATTTGTGTGCAAGTATAAAAAATCTAAAAAAAGAAATTAATCACATAAAAGGAGAATACTCAAACAAAAAATATATAAATAATATGAGCATTTATGAATTTAATATTGCAGGATATAAAAAAATGTTGTATGCTGATAACAAGAAGTTAATCAAAGAAAACTTGCATCTCATTATGTTTGATTGTGATGACAAAGAATTAGAAATGTTAGAGGAGTATGATGATATGGTAAAAAAAATTAGAAAGCTAGTAAAGAAATATAATGATGATAGTACAATATATCAATTCTTAACAACAGAAGAAGACCAAGAAAAAATGAATAGAACAAGAATTCTTAGAGCGGAACAACGGGGAATTGAACAAGGAATTGAACAAGGAATTGAACAAGGAATTCAAAAAAATAAAATCGATACAGCCTTCTCATTATTAAAAGAAAACATCCCACTAGATATAATATCCAGAACAACAGGGTATCCA
>CADCRC010000139.1 GCA_902803795.1 uncultured Erysipelotrichaceae bacterium
AGCATCTTCAATAGCATATTCTAATAATTCTTTGCCAATACCTTTTCCTTTAAAACTACCAGCTACCCATAAACAATAAATATACATATAATTTTTTCCATTGATTGGAACCCAAGCAGTTTCTATCGGTTCATATTCAATAAATACTTTTCCTCTTGCATTTAATTTTCTAAATACATGACCATCTTTTAATTTACTTCTAATCCATTCTTTCTTTTTATCAACACCATCTTTATGTTTAGGATCACCAATTGCACAACAAATATGTTCTTCATTAATATTCTTTTCATCTAAATTAATATACTCATTCATTTCCATAACACCTCTACAACTATTATATCAAAAAAACCTTATACAAGATCTTTTTTTGATCATACACAAATCATATATATCAATTTTTATAAAAACTTTTTAACTTATAATTGATTATTTAATTTCTTATGTACTATTCTTCCATTATGATTATCATATCAGCTAATGTACCTTTGAAAAATCTACCAGGTTGATTACTTCCATCAAAGTATCCACCAAATGACACATTAGATGTAAATGATTGATTTAAACTCCAACTACTTTGATTAATTGTAGTTACTTCTCCACTATCATATTCACCATATTTATATTCTATTGTAATAATTTTTTGATTATTATCATCTGATTTTCTTCTATAAATAAACTCTATTGGTGCATTTGAAACACTAATTCCATTTTTAGGTATATTAGTTGTTACTCCACCCCACCTATATGTTGGATATAAAGTACTAATATTATTATTGAATCGAACATTCAATCCAGGATAGCTACTATTAGATTCATCTTTTGCATTAAATATTGTTGGTTGTTTAGGATTTCCTGATACAAAATTCAACTGATCACTATCAACAGATTTAAATGTAAATCTAATTTCAAAGTCTTTATTTATATTTTCTGAACTAAATATATTAACACCTGTATCAATAAATGTTGATTGTGTTCCATTAAATACAGCATCACCTTCATGATTATATTCAATCTTCCACCATTCTGCATATAACGTAACAATATCGTCATCAATATCACTTAAATTTCTAACTTTTTCTTCATCATCATAATGTGTTCCAGATCCATCTGATGCACTATTCCATCCTCTAAATACATAATTTGCTCTTGTAAATGTATTTGTTAATAACGATTCAGCTGAATCACCATAAATAAATTCTTGATCATCCATTGTACCTGTTCCACCATTAGCATCAAAATGTACATAGAAATATGATAGTTCATGCCATTGAGCATATAATGTAATTACATCATTTGCATTACCAAGATTACTTGTTATTGTATAATTATCAGGATAACTTGTACCAGAACCATCTGGTTTAGTATTCCATTCATAAAATATTGATCCATCTTTCGTATATGTATTTGCTGTTAATGACATTGTTGCTCCTAGTCCTACAATTTGATCATCCATTGTACCTGTTCCACCATTTGCATCATAATGAATTGTATAAACTGGTGGTTCTATAATTTCTACACTCATATCTGATAATGTACCTTTTAAATATCTCCATGGATTCATATTTTTATCTAATCCTGCACCAAATGTCGCTGGATAATCAAAATATGAAGTAAAATTACTAAAATCAACTGTAGGAGTATAAGTTAATCCATCATCATAACTATAAGATACTATTCCATTTTCTCTTTTTAAAATTACTTTTTCTCCAGTTATATACCCTGTATTAGGATCTTTAACTTTATCAGCGACATCAGATGAAGCATTTACATTTACATAATAACTTTCAACATCATGAAAAAATTGTATACCAAGATATGGTTCATTCTCATTCATATCTTGAAATATAGTTGCTCTATTATCTTTATTATTTAATAAACTATATCCAAGATATTCATCTATTGTAAACGTTACTATAAAATCTTTTTTTGCATTTTCATCATTATATAACAATACATCAGTATATATGATATCATCTCCATCAAATACTATTGGACCATCATTTCTATAATATATTTTATTCCATTTTGCATATAATGTTGTATCTCCAGTTGGAACAAAAGTCTCATCTACTTTATTAGTAAAGTTAGAATCAGTATACCATCCTAGTAATTTATATACATAAGTACATCCACGTTCTTTATAAGAACCCGTTTCTCCAACACAATCATTATATTCAATATCTGGAAAAGTCGTTATTGACTCATTTTGAAATACTTCTTCTGTAAATGGATTATTTCCATTATTTGGAATATAAGTAATAGTATAACTTTCTTCATATAATGGTTCAATAGTTGTATTTTTTGTTAATTGGAATGTATAATTAGGATTTGTTACATTATTACTCCATTTCAAAAATGGAGCACCATTTCCATCAGTTTCATCTGCTACTAAATGAATTTCTGTTCCATAATAATATGTTCCACTAGGTGTTGTTGTAGTCACATAATTACTATTATTAATAGTTAATGTATATTGCTTTCTAGTATATCTATAAATAACTGTATTAGAAAATTCATCAATTGTAACCAATTGAACTTGTGGAGCTTCAAATCCTTCTACATTCAAAACTTCAGGCTGAATAACATCACCAATTAATAAATTATCGATAGTACTTCTACTATGTTCAGAATAAGTTGAACCATTTAAATCCATAAATTCATGAATAACAGTACAAGAAGCTTCTTGAGTAACTGTTAAAATATTTTCAAGAGATTCAGATTCCTTAGTTATATAACAATATATTCCTTGTATAACTAAAAGTGATGAAACTGCAAAAAATAATAAAACGTTAGATAGTTTTATTTTCTTCATATTTCATCACCTTCCTTTATAATTATTTAATTATTTTGATTTTATATCATCTTCTCCAAAAAGAAGACCTGATACAAATAGTAATACTACGCAAGTAATTAATATTATTACACCTTTAGTAGATTGAAATTTTTTAATAATATATCCAATTTTGGGTATCCAAAATATATTCTTACCTACAAAGTTTCTTTTTTCTACAATATTACTATCTATATCTTTATTATTATCACCTTTAGTTTTAATTCCAGTTTTTGTTACTTTAACAGCTCTATGAGTAACTAAAGTCCCATCATTATGTTTAAAAGCAATAATATCTTTTTCCTTTATATTCTTAAAGTCTGCATGTTTATTAATAAAACATAAACTTCCTGTTTCTATAGTCGGTTCCATAGAACCAGACAATACTACATAAGGAACAATTCCACACATATATAGTATTAAAAATAACCCTCCAATGATAATAATTAACGTCGTAAAGACATTAATTATTCCCTTAATTACTTTCATATTAATCAGTTACTAAAGTAAGTCCAAACAGTTGCTGGTACAACACTTGCTAAACCATCTTTTTGTATACCATAACCTGTTACAACAATACTTTTATTTCCAGATAATCCTTCTGTTCCTTTTAATGTATTACGTACTGTTACATTATCAAATACTGCTTTAGATGTTGATGTTGGAGTAGTATCATTGGATGCTTTTGCTAACACAGTTAATGTTCCACCTGTTCCATAGTAATAAACATGAGTTGCAGTTCCTCCACTTGTACAAGCTACTGCTGAACCAGTTAATTCTGTCCATGTATCAGTGTTAATAGTATAAGTAAAAATTTCTTGAGGTGTAGTTTCAGTAGTACATGGTACAACTACTTTTATAAATACATATGCATCATTCTTAGTAGATTCATTATCAATTGCTGGGTTTTTTGCAACAGTTTCTCCAGGCATTAAACCTTCTGATGCATCAGGTACTCCATTTGCAGGAGTAGTATCTGTTGTATCCCAGTTAGTTTCTGTTAAAGTAATATTTACACTACCTATAGTGAATACATTTGTTTTTTCATCCACATCTGTGAAATAAGCAACTGCTCCTCCTACTACAACAATTAGTAAAAGTACAAATGCTGCAAAAATTGTTTTCTTTTTCTTCATAATTTATTCCTATCCTTCCTCATTTTTTACTATTTTATCATTTTCTATTTTTTCTAGTATCATGACTACTAAAAGTCCCAATGCCGAAAAAATGAAAATTACAATAGACCAATCAAATTGCAAATCCCACGTATCGGGATTGATGCTACTATTTTCTTCTTCAACCGAGAACACCCAAATTATTTTTGTAACAATCTTACTATATTCATTATCCAAATTTCTTGGTATTGAAATAATAAAATGAATTAATTCATTAGAACCACTATTATATAAACCTAAGAACAAATTATTAAACTCAGTTAATTTTCCTTTATATACTTCTTCACCTTTACCATTTTTTATTGTTATATTAACATTTTCTAGTAAATTTATTTCTTCTTGATTAAAATTCTTTTTATCAATTGATAAAAAATATTTAATTCTTTTAGAACTACTATTATCAATTGTTATTTTATCTTCAATATTATCTCCTGGTAATAAACCACCTAAATTATTAAAAAAGCCATCATCTATATCAATATACTTATCTGCATTATTTTCATAGATGATTTCTGATTTACCATCAGAATCCATAGAATAAGACTTATCTACAGCTTTTTTTACATCTACTCCATACCAATTACCATCAAAGTTTTTAGCTTGTACTGCTTCTACTAAAATATGAACAACAAGTTTATCACCAAAGGATTCATTTAACATTATATCAGGCATTTGAATTGTATCAAATAAATTTATTACCTCGCTTTGATTTAATATAGAATCATAATAGTAATAATCATCTTTTTTAGTCCAATTCTTATAATCACCATTAATATAATTTGATTCAATATATTCAGTATTATTTAATCTATATGTAATTTTAGCTCTTACATAACAATCTAATCCAAGATTATTAATCTTAACATGTAATGGAACAACTTCTCCTGGCACAACTACTTCATTTTCTTTTGTATACGATTCACCATTCTGATATTCTTCCAATTTAATATCTACATAAGAGGTTGAAACCATACTTTCCGTATTATTAATTACATCACTAGTTAAAGCATATATGCCCGAGATGCTAAACATTATAAAGAATATTATTCCAATTAAAAATAATTTTTTTTTAACTAGCACAAATATAATTCACCTCCTACTCCTACCTTATTAAATTATAAAATATTTTTTTTTAAAAATAAATACTTTTAACTATTTTTTATTCCATGAACTACTATTCTATTTTTATTATCATTATCACATGTAGAAAGTGTAATAATTTGTTTTCCTTTAGTTATATCTACTTTATAATTGATTAGACTATGTTCTTTAAATTCTTGTATTTTCTTATTAAAATTACTATAATTTTTATCTCGATAATTATAATTTTTTTCAGATTTATAAATTGAAAAGATATTATATATATATGTATTACTTTTTATAATTAATTTAATTGTTCCAGTTTTTGTATTTTTATTTAATAAATTATCAACTGATCCAAACATACTTCCGTCTCTTCTATGATGACCATAAATTATTAAATTTTGATCATCAAGTTTATTATCACTATCCATAAATATCCATCCTGTACTACTATAATCTCTATTTAAATTATGATTTAAATAGTATTCATTATTACTAGTTTGTACTATTGGATAATCAATTTTTGTATTATCTACTATTAACCAACCAATAATATCTTCATTAATAGTTTTTATTTCAGAATTCAAAGTGATTCTATTACCATTATTTATATATTTTTTTGCATGAACAACTATTTCTTTTGTATTATTATTTTCAAATACCCATATAAATATACTAAACAAAGATACAATCATTATTACTATTAATATTATTTTTATTATTTTTATATACATACTTACCTCTCTATCATCTATATTTAATATATCATATATTAGAATTAAAAAAAACAAACTAGAAAACCTAATTTATTTTTTTATTTATCTTACTAAATTAAAATTATTATATTTTTCTAAATAATCTTCCATTATTCTTGAATAATAATCATAAGTAATAGGACAATATTTTTTTAATTCCTCTGGATAAGAAATAAAACATGAAAATGATGTTGCAAAATATTCTAATGGTGTAGATATATTTGTATATACACCTAAATTATCTATATTATACTCACTTGTTTTAGTAAAATTATCTAATTCATTATAAAAAATATCTATAAATTCTTGTGTATCACTTTTTCTATAGCCAGATTCTTCATCAACAAAATGCCCCATTTCATGTAATAAAGTATCTTTTGCTATTATATAATTAAATTCATCATCAGATAAATATTTACTGCTTTCAGGATATTTTTCATAATAACCAGTATGCTTAAACTAATATTTTATTACCTATTTCATATGGTAATCTTACTCCTGTTATGTTTTGTGATAATCTATACCATTCTCGTGCATAAAAGTCATCTGCACTATATTCACCTTCTAATAGTACTATCCTTAAATTTGTATTAATTATATGTTGTTTTAATCCTGTATTTAACGAATTTAATAAGTTTCTTAATCTATCTGCGTACACAGGATAACCTATCTGATCTATTTGACCATCTAAGCTTATATTATCAAATGTTATTTTTTCTCCACCTAAATATTCATCATTTGAAGTATTATAAAAATTATTTAAAAGAGAATAAGGTTTTGAACTATTATCATATAAGCTATCAAGATAAGCTGTATAATTTGAGAATTCAGCTGGTAAATATGTATTAGATATATCTACATTGGACATAACTCCTAAATTATCAATTTTAAAATTATATGCATTATTAAATTTTTGTTTTTCTTCCACAAGTTTGTTAATAAGTCTTTTATCTTTGTTTACTATGTTATCATGTGAATAATTAATATATTCTCCATTTATTGTATAATTGAATTCATCTTCATTACTAATTATATTATATTTATCATAATAACTTTGTAATTTTCCTGAATCTGAATCAAATATTCCCTTATACTTTACTTCTGCAGAATTATCTATACCTATTATTTTATTTTTTAATTTTTTAACATCATTTCTATCTACTATTTAAGCATATTCTAAATTTTCCATTTCTTCTATATCATAATTTTCATACTCTTTTGTATAGCAAATATTAGTATTTAAAATAGTTACTCCAGATAATGCTAAAGGCTTTAATCTGTTTTTATTAATATACTTAAAATTCATATTTTCCCCCCTCAATAAATCTATGAATAAATAATTGATAATATATCACATTTTTTTAATAATTGCTACTAAAATGTAAATGGTAAAATAAAATGTAGGATTATGACAAATTAAAATGTCGGTTTTCCTACATTTTTTGATTATGCTAAAATCATAATGAG
>CADCRC010000140.1 GCA_902803795.1 uncultured Erysipelotrichaceae bacterium
ATATTCTAGATAATCATTTTCTAACTTCATTGAATCTTTAGTAAAATAATAATCTTCATCTGAAGTATTCTCTACTGTAATATCATATGTAGATGAGTCTCCTACATCATACATTTTTAGATTTAGATTAATCGTATTATTATTAATACTTGATTCTTCTACTTCTTCTGAAAAACCACTTAACTCTTTTATTGCAATTGATTTGATTTTAATATCATTATCATTGCATGTATCTTTAGCTAGTACTAGTGTTGGGATTAAAAAAAATAACATTATTAATAATAGTATTTTTTTCTTCATAGTATCACTCTGCCTTATTCTTAATTTAATTATAAAGTAAATATCTTTTTTAAACAATACTCTTTTTCTATATGTAAAAAAATATACATTTGTATATTCCTTTTATGGTGTTGGTGTAAATGTTCCTGATGAATTCCATGTTCCTGGCACTTTTGTAAATTCAGGATGTGAAGGAGCATTTTGAAAAAATCTTGTAAAATTTACAGTTTTTGATATATTCCAGTTATTGATAGCAGAAGCATCTACCAATCCAACATTGTTTCTAAACATCCCCTCCATATTTTCCACTTTAGTAACATTCCAATCCTTTATTGGGCTTAATTCGGATAATTGTCTATTTCCATTAAACATATAAGACATATTCGTAATATTACTAACATTCCAGTTTTCTAATCCTTCTAAAGAACTAATAGCTGTATTTACAAACATATAAGAAGAATTAATCACGTTTAACATATTCCAATTGTTCAATTCTTCTAATGATATTAATCCTCTAGCGTTGTAAAACATATAACTTGTATATTTAAAATTAGAAGTATTCCAATCTTTTAGATATTTCAAACTAGTTAAATTATTATTATCTTGAAACATTCCACTAACATTTGCTACGTTTGAAGTATCAAAATATTTTAAAAAGCTATAGTCTTCAATTTCATCATTACCCACTAACATTGCACTCATAACAGTAACTTTACTAGTATCAAATTTATCTGATAAAATGATTCTTTTTAAATTACCATCCAAGTATGATGCACCACTAGCATCTATCATCATAAAAGTTCCATAAAGATTGGTTAAAGATGATGTTACCCAATTACTTAAGTCTATTTCTTCTAAACTATAGCATGAATAGAACATTGATAACATTGTTGTCACCTTTGAAACATCCCAATCTTTAATTCCCGAAACATCTATCAAATTTCTATTAAAACCTACAAATATTCCTAAATTTGTGACATTTGAGGTATCCCATTTTTTCAATGAATTTAATGTTCTTAAATTGTCATTAAAGAAAAAATTAAATAAACTACTTACTTCTTTTGAGTCATAATACATTAAACCATCAATATCTTGTAAAGCTGAGCAATTACAAAACATATAACTAGAATCTTCATTTAGACTAGGATGTATATCCACACTCCACCAATAAATTGTATTATCTTCATACCACATATAGATTGGATATGGTGAATCAGCTGTTGAAACTATATTTTTTTCTTCCTTATTAGAATTTGTTGGCTCTTGAAAAGAATATTTTACTGCAAGAATATTTTCATCTTTAAAACCATATCCATTTGTTGATGTAGATATATCATCTCCAGCTAACTCTTTCATTTTAAAATTAACTTCTGTTCCTGGTAGAAAAAAGGCTTCTTTCTTTTCTATTTCAATTTTTGCTTCTACATTTAAATTTATTGTACATATGGCTGTTGTGGATATTGGTATGACACTTAGGAAACTTATTGCTAATAATAACTTCTTTTTACTTAATGATTTACTATTTATTTTTGTATAGATAGTTATAGCTATTAAACTTATAAGTATTAAAATAAAAGTATAATTCATTTTTGTTTCTGGATTATTTAATGGCTTGTCTGATAAAGAAATAATTAATTTACTGGTATCGGAATAGCTTTCATTTGGTATTTTATTTTTATAAGATACTTTTAATTCTATAGTTTTTTCATTCTTAGCTGGTATTACTTCACTATCATTCTTCAAACTATATTCTAGATAATCATTTTCTAACTTCATTGAATCTTTAGTAAAATAATAATCTTCATCTGAAGTATTCTCTACTGTAATA
>CADCRC010000141.1 GCA_902803795.1 uncultured Erysipelotrichaceae bacterium
TATAAGGATTTATTTCGTGAAAAAGATAGAAATGCATATTTTACATATATTCCATCTGAAATTAATTTTGAATACATAGAAGCTAATGAAACATTTTTAAATAAAAAGATATTAGGTAAGTATCCAACAGAATCTGATGAGATATTAATTCACAATTATTTAGCTGATTATATCATGAAAGCAGGTATACTGTTATATAATAGTAGTACATCATTTAAACAAGAATATTATATTCCGAAAAGTTACGAAGAAATAATAAATCCTGATAATTTTTATAAATTAGGCAGTACAAAGGTTAGAATATCAGGTATATTGCTAGATGATTTAAGTAAATATGAAATTTTAAAAACTATGAAATATGAAGAAATTATGAGTAATCAAAAAGAAAGTTGGTTAGGATTAGTAAGTAATAATTCTTTATATTCTGAAATGAGTGCCCGTATTAAACCTACTAGTGTATATGTTAAAGAAGGCTTTTCTAGTGATATTAATTTAAAACCTAGCAGTAAAGTTGATAAATCTTTATATGAAGGACAAGTTACATATAAAGATAAAAAATATTATATAGATAATGAATATAGTTATTTAACAGGTAAAATGACAATTTATAATGGTAGTAAGGATATTGTTATAGAAAAATTAAATGACAACGAAACTATAGTAAATGAATCTTTTTTAGATAGTTTATCTGATAAAAATTACTCAAAATTAAAAGAACAATATCTAAAAAATTATAAAGATAAAGAGAAAAAAGTATTAGAAAATAATAAATTGATTCAGGAAAGAAATAAAAAGAAACTTGATGAATATAACAAAAAATTAGAATCTGAAGAAGAAGTAGAGGAATCTGTCTTTGAAAAAGAACAAGATTTTAATTTTAAATCTGATGACGAGGTAGTAAAAGAATTTATTATAAATTATTTGAAAGAAAATCCAATTCTTAATTCTAGTATAAATTTATTATTTACTAAAGGTAATTTTAATAATGAAAATCAAACATCTAAATATGATAATATTAAAATAGTTGGTATTCAATTAGAGGATACTAATACTATTTATATATCTAATAATATTGCAAGTGATATTATGAGAAATAAATTCGCATTAAGTGGACTTATACTTAAAAGCAATAATAAAAATGAATTAAATCAAATATTTATAGATTTTCCAATAGATCATAGTAAATATGTATCAAGTACAACATATAGTAGTAGTATTGATGGAGTAAGTAACTTGTTAGAAGGTTTAAGCAGTTTTTGTTTTTATATTAGCATTGTATTTGGGATATTTGCATTCATCCTATTAACAAACTTTATAGTAAATTCTATTTCATTAAACAAAAAAGTGATAGGAATATTACGAGCAATGGGAGCAAGAAAGGTAGATGTATTCAACATATTTTTAAATGAAGGTTTGTTAATTGGTCTATTATCATTAATTTTGTCAATAATTACTTTAAGGATAAGCATCTATTATATGAATAGATATATATCTAGTTTCTTGTTTTTTGATATAGATTTTATTACTTTAACATTTGATAATCTATTACTAATTGTAGGAAGTGTTTTAGGTATTATAATTGTATCATCACTATTTACAGTAAGAAAAATAGCTAAAATGAAGCCTGTTGATGCTATATTGAATAAATAAAGGAAAGCAAATTGAAAAATTTGCTTTTTTAGTATATAATCTAATTAGAAATATTTTATATTGATAAGAGAAAGATAATAAAAAACGACTTGGAAAATGATTCTTCGAAAATCATGTTAAAAAAAATATATATTAATTATAATTGAATTATAGAGGTAAATATATGGAATCAAAGATAGAAAAATGCCCTAAATGTGGATTTAATTTAACAGATAATAATTATTGTGTTAGATGTGGCTATCAAAAGAATATGAAAGTTGCAGAAAAATATATAGAAAATTTCAGTGATTTGGAACTATATTTTAAAGATTCATATTCTAGCATTTTGCACGGAGAAAATAATATGAAAATTTTTTTATTGGGATTTGCATATTTAAGTTATAGGAACAATTTATTTTTAGGAATTATATTTGGTATTTTTGAATTTTTTTCAATGTTTTATTTTGCACGTTTTATATTAAGATCTGGATTGGGAATATTAGCTACTTTTTTTGCAATAATTTATATAATATTATTAAGATTTTTGTATATGTTCTTCTTTGACTTAATTGTATTACATATTGGTAAACAACGATTAAAAAAAATGAAAAAAAATATACATTATAAAAATATACTTTTATCAATTAAATCAAATTCAATTTTAAAATGTATAATTAACATTCTTGTTTTAGGTTGTATTATTACTTTATTTGCTATTTATTATTGAGATGAAAAATGTGAATAAGAATTATTTATTTGATAATTTTATTTTTATTAAAGTCAAAAGTAGTTTAAAATTATTTTAAAGATATATTGAAAGAAAAAAATAGAGGTGATTTAATGAAAAAAGCTCGTTTTCCATTGATAATGACAATAATTAATCTATTATTGGCAATACCTTTGATTGCA
>CADCRC010000142.1 GCA_902803795.1 uncultured Erysipelotrichaceae bacterium
GCCTTACCATGATATAAGAAATTCAATATCATCATGTTATAGCAATACAAGTCACTATTTTCACTAGGTTGAACATAACCAAAACCAGCAGTATAATAATTATTACAATCTACATTAAAATAATCATATTTATCAGGAGTATTAGTAAACATACTAACTGGAGATAAATATTTCGAATTAAATGGTTTATTATCAGCTATCTTTATAGAATCAACATCTAATACTTTTAAATCATAACTCTTTTTATCAATAATAAAATTACCTTCATGTAAATCATTAATATAAAATGATTTTAAATCAGTATTTCTTCTAATCATCTTCATATGTTCTAATAATTGACCAATTTTCTTTAAATAAAATATTTTTTCTTTTAAATCAACTTTATTATCATTCAAAAATACATTTAAATTAATTCCATTTATATATGGCATAGTAAATCCTTTAACTTGACCATTAACAGAACACAATTCTTGAGGTAATACAAAATCAGTAGGTATATTATCTTTAGCTTGATCTATCATTTCTAATGTATACAATTTATTCGCAAACATCATACCTTCATCAAAAAATAATTCTTTAAATACTTTAACTATTCCTTTATCTTCAAATCTAAATATTCTAGCTTCAGTATTATAAACAGAACTATCTATTTCTACTGGAACAAGTTTTCTATACTTTGCCTTTGAAATATTAATACTTTTCATATGAACCCCTCTTTTTTATGTCCTATATTATATCACTTTATGTCAATTTTGTCAATTTACACAACTTTACAAATAACAAATTTATATCAATTCAAATCTATATTCTTGAACAATATCAGGATATTTTTTCTTATCAACCTTACTCAAAAAATCATCTTTTTTACGAGTCCAAATATCCTCATTACCATACAAAGCCTTATATACAACAATATCGTCTAAAGTATCACAATCTTTCGCAACACATAAAACAACATACTCTCTATTCTTAAAATGTCTATATTTTCCACCTACAACTACATCTCTCATAAATTCTCCTATATATCATTTAATATCTTTTAATTTATCAAATATTTTAACCATCGCATAAGTATCAAGTTCACAATATTTTAACATATTTTTTCTTAACTTTAACTCTTCATCTTTACATAAATCTTTCAATAATAAATACGCCTCAGTAGCTTCAGTTCCTTTATGAACTTGTTCCAAATTATGATAATTTAAAGATTCATCATCTGGAAACAAACTAGGTAAAACATATTTTATAGAAAAACTACCTCCCATATCTTTAACATAATAATCATGATTACTAAATATAGGCATTAAATCTATTATATTATCTCTAATATTTAATAAATGAGAACTTAAATCTAAATATAAACTAGCCATCTCTTTCAATCTAGTTTTCTCAAAACTATCATTATATACTAAAACACATGAATTAAATGGTATATCTTTACATAATTGTTCACATAATCCTCTCATAGGATCACCCAAATAATTATCACTTAAATATTCTTTATGATATAATTTACCATCTTCTTCTAAATAATAATGTAAACTATATTGAAAACATATTTGTTGATATGGAGATGTACCTTTTATATTAGGTATAACACATTGATAAGATTCAAAATCCAAAAAATACAAAGGATATTTAAGACTACTCATAAAATTTATAATAACTTCTTTATTAATATAAGGTTTCTTATCATATAAATAAAACTCAACTTGTCTTCTTTGCTTATCATTCAAACCACCACAATTAATTAAATCATTATAACTAATAATTCCATCATTATATAATTTTAATTTCTTATTAAAAGATAATCTCCAACCAACATCAAATACACAAGGTTTAGGTAATTCCTTTATACAATAATCAAAATAATTACAATCATATGGATCATGACAACTAATATTTAAATTACAACTAGGTTCAACATCACTATTAATAGTTTTTTTAAATAATTTAATATTTTTATCAACCTTATCTAAATCAATCAATTCATTAACTCTCTTAATAACGAAATATTTATCAATATCTAATTTACCATCAAATACATAATTATTATTAACATAAACAATATACGAATTAATAACATTTAATCCACATTTCTTTAACACCCAAGTTTGATAACTAATATCATCTATATATAAATCTATAATATTTGTAGATGACTTAACTTCATATATTTCAACACCATCATCTAAGCATCTTAATATATCAACACTTGCAAAATTACCTTCATAATTAAATGAAGCTTCACAAATAACAGAATATAAGCCAATTGATTTTTTTGTTTCTTCAATCATACTTTCAAATCCTAAATCAAAATCAATTAACTTATAATCACCAAACAATCCCCTCGCAAGTTCTCCTACTTCATTACCATTTTTCAATACATTCTCATTTAAACTATCAGTTACTTCATCAGGTTTATATAAAGATAACCATAATAGTTTTAAACATCTAATACCCAAAGTATATCTAGATTTAGATAAATTCATAATAATCACCATATATATTTTACTATTTAATAAATTATTTTTAAACATAATTTTTTTAAAACAAATAACTATTAAAATAATATTTATAATATTTCAGATTATTGACAAAAGAAATTTTGTTAATAGTCTTTTTTATTTTTGCTATAATATTTTATAATTATATAAGGTTGTTTATGTTATCCAAATTTATAAAGATACAAACATTAAAAAAATTATAATAAAGAAAAAATAAATAAAAAAGAAAAAAAATGGAGAAAAACCATTTATAAATATAAAATCAATATGAAGAAAAGCATAATAAAATAAGTAAAGTCTCTCTTCTAATAATAGATGCATACAATTGTAAATGTCAACATGAAATGTCATAAAAATTTCAATATTAAAATGTCATAGTTTTTCTTCTTTTGTTTATGTATTATATTACTTCA
>CADCRC010000143.1 GCA_902803795.1 uncultured Erysipelotrichaceae bacterium
ACAACCAGAAGAAGGATATGAAGTAGAAGATATAGATATAATAGATGAAGAACAAAATAAAATAAGTTATAGAAAAACATCTAATATGAATGAATTTGAATTTACTATGCCTGATACAAATGTTATTATTAGACCTAAATATAGAAAAATAGATACTTTGTATATACTGACAAATCCAAAAACAGGTGATAAAGTAGTAAGAATTATGATGATAATGATATTAAGACTAGGTTTTGGGATGTTTATCATAAAAAAATACAATTTAAATGAGATACGATAAGGAAGTGTAAAAAATGAAACTAACAAGAATTTTTTTATTGTACATTGTTTTTTTCTTGTTGATAATAATTACTATGCCAAAAATTATGGCACAAGATGAATTCATTAAGACTGATGATTTAAACGATAATTATTTAAATGATAAATATCAAAAGAATTATACTGAGAATATAAATCAAAATGCTAATCTTTATAAAAGTGCAGAATGGTCCAATAAGGCAATGGGAGAGGCAAAAATTATAATAAAAACCCGGCATAAATTGGATGAAGTAGCAACTGAAACAACTGTAGTCTATGCTTTCATTACATGTAATGTTCATGGATTTACAAGTGAAATAGCAAAAAGAAACATTGGACATTTATTACAATATTATGATCATGTTGATATTATTGGTATTGATGGAAATGATATAAATAGTATACATTTATTTGAAGATGTAAAAAATAATGAAATTGATACAATTCTTTCGAATTTTATATTTGATTCAAATAAACATTATTCGACTTCTATTTATACTGGATTGTATCAATATCTGTATGGTTCAGTTGATTCTACAGTCCAAATAAGAGACCCATCTGCAATATATGTTTCATTAGACCTAGTTACTACTTATGCTTCCGATACACCTTCAAAACTGTATACGAAAGCAGCGGGAATATATGATTATCAATATGATTGTTGGAATTTATTGAAAAAATATCAAAGTGAGGGAAGATATTTTTCAATGACTGGATTTGATTTTATTAGAAGCAGTAATTATATGGCTAGAAGGGACTATTTTTTAGCTAATGGTTTTAATTTTTTAATAAATAGTTTACCATCTAGTGAATTTCCAGAAGAGCCTTTCAATGAAACATATAGAAAAGTAATTAATACCATAATAGGATTAGCAGATCCTAAATCGTTTCCTGGAATTGATGCAGATTATTGTATACTAGATGGTGCACAAAAAGAATTTATATCAGATAGTAATAATTCAAAAGTATATAAAGGTGAATTTAATGGTGGGGATTATTCTTATTCGCAGGAACTATCTGTTCAAGAACCAGTTGTTATTACCAATTCCTTAATAATAACTGACAAAGTAAAAGAACAGTTTGAAATCGTATCATATTCATGTAATAATAGTGATGCAGTAATTGATGAAGATGATAACACAATTACAGTGCTAATTGATAATTATATTTCAAATGATGAGGTAATAATAACCATAAATATTAAAGTAAAGGAAAAATATAATGAAAATTTGAAAAAACAAGATGGAAGCTGGTTTGATACAAATGATGGAAATGTTAATGTAAAACTATTGATACAAGGAAAAAATACAATATCAATAGAATCGTCATCCCCCAAACTTTCATTGGCTAATGCACCATCTAAAGAATCTGTAATCAATGTAATTGAAATATTAAAAAATCCCGAAACTGGAAGAAAGCTTGACATTGTATTAGTAGTAATATTGACAAGTTTAGGAATAATTACATTAATATATTTAAAAAAGAAGATATTTAATACAAATTAATAAAACAATAAAGTAATAATAGACATATATAAGATATAACCTATAAGGTAGACTTTCTAAATTAAAAAGTTAAACTTTATAGGTTTTTATATGTTGTAATGCTATAATAAAATAAATGATTTATATATTGGAGTTAGTTAATATTTATTACTTTGTAAAAGTAACTCATACTTCTAAATATACTTGTTTAAAGATATTTTGTTTCTAACTTTTAAATATATTTATAATTTAAATTATAATGTTATTGCTATATATTTTTTTATATTTGTTTGTTATAATACAATTAGTGTTCTAGTTAGGGGGTATACTATGAATAGATGTTTTGCGGTTTTATATGATAGAAAAACTATTAATGATGGAATATTTGCTTTTCGTCCTAGTACTATAATTGAAGGTGACTATGAAGAAATATCTTATGATAGTGAAGGTAATGAAACAAATGATGTTGATTCTGCAATATATTTTGAAAGATTTTTTTCTGATGGATCTAATAGTTACTATTTGATGGATCAATTATCTCAACTTGAAGATGCTAATGATGATAAAGTAGTTGGTAATGTTATTAATGAAGAAATGTTACTTGATATTTATAAAGATATTGATGATGATTTAGATGTTGCTAAAGTACTTTATTATAGTGATATATCCGATAATGTATATATTGGAGTAGCTGATTTTGAAGAACATAAAATGAATATATTAAAATTTAATTCAAATGATTTTAGAATAACTAGTTCTTTAGAAGATATAGAAAATAAAATAGTTGGAATTGCTGTATTATCTAGAGTTGGTTCTAAAAATAATGCTGGTATGCTTATTGATTCATATGAAGAAGTTGAGGAATTACCTTGTTTGGATTTAAATAAAATGTTTGATAATTTTAGTAAAGATTATAATTATTTATTAGATACTAATATAGAAGAAATTAATGAATATTTTAAAGATTGTGCTAATTCATATATGAGTATTAATGATAAATTATTTGATTCTAATCTTAAACTAGGTTATATATGTAGAAAGTGTTTAATGTTATCATGTGAAAATGATATTGATAAAGCTAAAAGTGAGATAAGTAGGTTATCTGAATATATAGTTAAAAATAAAAAAGAATTAATTGATAAATATAATGAGATTATTGAAAATATTGAAGATGAAGATAATTATTTTGAAGAAAATGATGATATTTCTAATAAAAAAGAGGAATCTAAATATAATAGGCGTGTAGATGTTAGAAAATTAAAAGAATTTTTAGATTTAAAAATAATTGGACAAGAATCAGCTAAAAGAGATGTTATTATGGCTGTTTGTATGAATTCTATTATAGATGATCCTAAAAATAAAATATCATGTTTATTAGTTGGACCTACTGGTAGTGGTAAAACATTAATTGCAGAATCAATAGGTGAATATTTTGATAGACCGGTTGAGGTTATTGATACAACACAGCTTAGTATGCCTGGATATGTTGGTGCGAATATTGAAGATTTTCTTGTTGATTTATATATGAGAGCTGGTAATGATTTAGATAAAGCAGAACATTCTATTGTAGTACTAGATGAAATTGATAAAAAAGGATCTTCTTCTAATGATGATATTAGTGGTAGAGGTGTATTAAATACATTGCTTCCTTTTATACAAGGTACTAATTATAATATACAAACAGGTAAAGGATATAATAATAAAACTATTATGTTTAATACATCTAATTTAACTATTTTTGCAACCGGAGCATTTACTAATGTTTATGAACAAACTAAAAGTGATTATAATGAATATAGTGAAACTAAAATTGGATTTAATAAAGATAATGATAATAATAAAAAAAATGTAGAAGATATACAATATAAGAAATTTACTAGGAATGATTTAGAAAAATATGGAGATATACCTATTGAATTATTAGGAAGATTTTCTACTATTACTCAATTACATGGACATACTGTTGATTCATTAAAAAAAATAATAACTGAATCTAATATTAGTCCGCTATTATCTAAAAAGAATAAATTAAAATTATTTGGTATTGATTTAGAGTATGATGATGATTATTTAGATGCTGTAGCTAATAAAGCAATTGAATTAAAAACTGGTGCTAGATCTTTACTTTCTACAATTGAATATTCTATTAAGAATGCTGAATGGGAAGTTATATATAATATTGATAAATATAAAAAGATTATTTTAAAAAAAGAGAGTGTTAATAATAATTTAGATGTTTTATTAGAAGATAAAGATAATAATATAGTTAATTTAAAAGATATATATAGTTTAGATAAGCCTAAAGTATTAATTAAAAAATAAAATACTATCTATTTAGTATTTATTTTTTTGTTATAATTATGATAATTGAGGTGTTAGTTATGATGAATTGTTATTTAAAATAATAGAATTATAAATTTGTACTTTGTAATTATTGTATTGTTTGTTTGTTTGTATTTTGTTATAATTTATATGGTGATAGAATGGCTAAGTTATATTTTAGATATGGTGCGATGAATAGTGGTAAATCTACTGCTTTAATGCAAGTCGCTCATAACTATGAAGAAAGAGGTATGAAAGTTGTTGTTATAAAACCTCGAATTGATACGAAGGCGAAAGATAAAATATCTTCTAGAATTGGAATCGATAGACAAGTTGATCATTTGATTGATAAAAATGAAGATGTTAGAGATTATATATATAAATTAGATAATGTAAAATGTGTTTTAGTTGATGAAGTTCAATTTTTGAATGCTAAACAAATTGATCAATTGTTGTTTATAACTATAGAAAAAGATATACCTGTAATATGTTATGGAATTAGAACTGATTTTAAATTAAATGGTTTTGAAGGCTCTTCTAGATTGCTTGAAATTGCTCATAGTATAGAAGAAATGAAAACTATTTGTAAATGTGGAAGAAAAGCATTATTTAATGCTAGAGTAATAAATGGTGAATTTGTTTTTTCTGGTAATCAGGTTGCTATAGATGGAAATGATGAGGTTACTTATGAATCTTTATGTCCTAAATGTTATTTTGAAGAATTAGAAAAAAAGAATGAAATAATAAAAGTGAGATGTAAATTATGAAAGATTTTTATAATAATTATTTAAATGATAAAATAGAATTAGAGAAATATCAAATAATTGGTATTATATGTTTAGTTATTGTAATTTCTGGTGTTTTTGGTTGGGTATATGAATTTATATTTTATTTTTTTAATAGTGGAATGAAGACATTTTATTATCAAGGTGGTAATTTTTTACCTTGGATTAATATATATGCAATTGGATCTATTTTAATTATGTTATTTACAAATAAATATAAGAAAAAGCCAGTTGTTATATTTTTACTATCTGTTATTATTACGGGTGTTTTAGAATATGTATCTGGATATCTTGTATTAAAATATACTGGATGTAGATATTGGGATTATAATACTGAAATTCTTAATTTTTTAAATATAGATGGATTTATTTGTTTAAGAAGTGTTTGCTTTTTTGGATTATCTGCTTTATTACTTATGTATTTTATTTTACCTTTTTGTATATTTTTTTCTTGTCATGTTAGTAAAAAGACCTTTTTGATTATTAGTATTGGATTATGTAGTTTATTTTTAATTGATGAAATATATAATTTGGTTTTTACTAGGTTATTTGGATTTCCTAGGGCATCTAAGTTATATAAAATAATTGGTTTTAAATATATGGATTATAAATGTGGTAAATGATATAGTATAAGATATTTGAAAGATATAGAGTTGATTATAATAAATTAATTATAAATATTTTGAAAATGTATTTACTTTTAATTATTTAAACAAATATAATATAGGTGTAATTTAAGGACTAATACATGTATCTGATGAATTAAAAATGTGTTAGATAGAAAGGAGTAATTTATGAAAATATATGATTTTAATGTTAAAGATATGAAAGGTAATGAAATTAGTTTAGGTGATTATAAAGGAGTTGTTTTACTTGTAGTTAATACGGCTACTAAATGTGGTTTTACTCCTCAATATAATGAACTTGAACAATTATATGAAAAATATAAAGATAAGGGATTTGATATACTTGATTTTCCATGTAATCAATTTAATGAACAAGCACCTGAAGATAATGATGAAATACATAAATTTTGTACTGGTAGATTTGGTATTAAGTTTAAACAATTTGCGAAAATTGATGTTAATGGTGAAAATGAAGATTCTTTATATACTTTTTTAAAGAAAGAAAAAAGTGTTCCTAATTTTGGTAGTGGTATTAAAGCTAATGCATTTAAGAAGATGATAAAAAATATAAATAATACAAGTAGTGATTCTGATATACAATGGAATTTTACAAAGTTTTTAGTAGATAGAGAAGGAAGTGTAATAGGTAGATTTGAACCTACTTATGATATTAAAAAAATTGAGAAGAAAATAGAAGAATTATTATAAATATGTTATGGGTGGTTTGAATGAATGAGATTAAATGTCCTAAATGTGGTACTGTATTTCAAATAGATGAACATGATTATGAAACTATAGTAAATCAGGTAAGAGATAAAGTATTTGAAGATAGAATTAAAGAAAAAGAAAAGCTATTTAATATAGAAAAAGATAATGAAATAAATAAGATTGTTAATAAATTAAAAGAAGAATATGATTTAAAATTAAAAAGTAAAGATGAAGTTATTAATAAATTAAATATAGATAATAATATTATTAGTAATGAATTAAAAAATAATGATAAAAATAATAAACTTGTTTTAAATGAAGAATTATTAAAAAAAGATAAAGAGTATTCTATAGAGATTAATAAATTAAAAAATGATATTGTTAAACTTGAATCTGATAAGAAAAATAGTTTATTAGAACTTGAATCTAATATGAAAGAGATAGTTAATAGTAAAGAAAAAGAAATATATGAATTAGAAATAAAAAATAAAAATACTATTAGTGATTATAATAATAAACTTAAAGTTAAAGATGAACAAATTAATTATTATAAAGATTTAAAGACTAAAATGAGTACTAAGATGATAGGTGAGTCTTTGGAGCAACATTGTTATATATCTTATAATTCTACTATTAGGCCATTACTTCCTAATTCATATTTTGAAAAAGATAATGATGTTAAAACTGGTAGTAAAGGTGATTTTGTTTTTAAAGATTATATTGATGGAATAGAATATATATCTATTATGTTTGAGATGAAAAATGAAATGGATACAACATCTAGTAAACATAAGAATGAAGATTTTTTTAAAGAACTTGATAAAGATAGAAAAGAGAAGAATTGTGAATATGCAGTACTTGTTTCTATGCTTGAGTCAGATAGTGAGTTATATAATCAGGGTATAGTTGATGTATCATATAAATATCCTAAAATGTATGTTATTAGACCTCAATTTTTTATACCTATTATTACTTTACTTGTTAATGCTTCTAAAAATAGTGTGGAATATAAGAAAGAGTTAGAAATTGAAAAAAGTCAAAATATTGATATAAGTAATTTTGAAGAAAATATTAATAGTTTTAAAGATAGTTTTGGTAGAAATTATAGGCTTGCGAGTGAAAGATTTTCTAAAGCAATAGAGGAAATTGATAAATCTATAGATCATTTGCAAAAAATAAAAGATAATTTAATTAAGTCTAATGATAATTTAAGATTAGCTAATAATAAAGCTGAAGATTTATCTATAAGAAGACTTACTAAAAATAGTCCTAGTGTATCTAAGATGTTTGATGATTTAAAAAGAGATTAGTTTTTATATATTAGTTGGTATTTTATATATATTTTAATAATTCTATAATATAATTATTATTTTTAGTTTTGTTTTTAATACCTATATATTTATATTTACCTATTTTTTTAATACTAAATATATCGTTTTCTTTTAAAATATATGAATTGTTTTTAAGTATTGTATAATTTAATATAATATTTTTATCTTTAATTAGTTGTTTTACTTTATCTCTATTTGTTTTAGATAGTTTTGATATAATTGTATCTATTCTAAGACTTGTTGTAATTAGTTGTATTTGTTCATATTCTCTTTTGTAATTATTTAGATAATTTATATCTATTTTTTTAAGTTTTATATTATATTTAGATATTTTATTAAAATTAGATTCTATATAATTATTTATTATATCTAGTACATAAAAATAGTATTTATTATTATATATTATAATATCTCCAAATAAACTTCTATCTATATTTAAATTTAATAGAGAACCCATTATATCTTGATGTCTTAAATTATTATTACATATTATTTCATATAGAGATACTTTGGGTAATTCTTTATTATATAAAATAACTTTATCTGATTCTGGATAGGGTGAATATATTTTATATTCATTTTTTGTTAATTTATATTGTATTTGTTTTAATTCTGATTGATCTAAAAAATTTGTATAGTAGTTGTTTTTTAATTTGTTTATGTTTTTTTCTATTATATACATGTAAATCACCTAGTAGTATTATAATGTTTTTATAAAAAAAGTGTAATATTTTGTGGTAAATATTTTTGTTTTTTGATATACTTATATAGTATGATTGAGATGGTGATGTTATGAGTGAAATTACAATATTGATTTTTATTGTTGCATTAGTTTTTATTTTGTTTTTAATATATGTAATATTTGATTATAAAAAGTTAAGTAATAATATAGATGTTGATTTAAATAATGCTAAAAGTATTAATTTAAAATTTAAAAGAACTTCGAAAAATGGATTATTAACTTTTGCTGTAGTAATTGATGAAGATGAGAAAGCAATACAGATGATTGATTCTAATGGTAAGATATTAATGGATAGAAATTTAGTTGATGATGATGTTAAAAATATTATTAATGCATTAGATAAAGGTAATGTTGTTAGTTGGAATGGATTTGATAAAAAAAGTAAATCTAAAGATGAAGAAGTTGAATTTGTTTTAGATTTAAATGTGGATGATTATAAAGTACATGCAACAGGTATAAATGTTTTTCCGCATGGTTATGATGTATTTTGGGAAATGTTTTATTTTGTAGTTAAAAACTATGTTAAGAAAAAGTAAAATTTTAAATTAATTATAATAAATATAATTATATTAATTATTTTTAGTTGTTGAAAAAAATATATAGTTATTCTATATTTTTTTTTATAATTATTATTTTTAATTGATATTAAACGTTTAAATTGATATAATATACTAACAGAGGAGGAGATTATTTAATGAAATATGTTTATACGTTTAAAGAAGGAAATGCTAATATGCGTGAACTTCTTGGTGGAAAAGGTGCTAATTTAGCAGAAATGACAAATATTGGTTTACCTGTTCCTCAAGGATTTACTATTACAACTGAAGCATGTACTAAGTATTATGAAGATGGTCGTGAAATTAATAAAGAAATTCAAGATCAAATTAATGAATACATAATTAAGATGGAAAAAATGACTGGAAAGAAGTTTGGTGATAAAGAAAATCCATTACTTGTATCTGTTAGATCTGGTGCACGTGCTTCAATGCCTGGTATGATGGATACAATTCTTAATTTAGGTTTAAATGAGGATGTTGTTGAAGTCTTAGCCAAAAAATCTAATAATCCTAGATGGGCATGGGATTGTTATCGTAGATTTATTCAAATGTATTCTGATGTTGTAATGGAAGTTGGAAAGAAATACTTTGAAGAATTGATAGATAAAATGAAAGCTAAGAAAGGTGTTAAGCAAGATGTTGAACTTAATGCTGAAGATTTAAAAGAATTAGCTAATCAGTTTAAAAAAGAATATAAAAAGAAGATTGGTGAAGAATTCCCAAGTGATCCTAAAGAACAATTGATGGGAGCAATAAAAGCTGTATTTAGATCATGGGATAATCCAAGAGCTAATGTTTATAGAAGAGATAATGATATTCCTTATTCATGGGG
>CADCRC010000144.1 GCA_902803795.1 uncultured Erysipelotrichaceae bacterium
TAGATTAAATAATGCATATAATAATTGTAATAGTTATTTATCTGATTATATTAATGAATTTAATACTTTAGAAGAAGGACTTGCATCTTTTTCAGGAAATCTTGAATCGCCTTTGGAATTTCAGGGAGAGTTTGAGCCTTTATTTGATAAAGTTGTTTTTCCATCTCTTCAAACTGGCGGAGATAAGTCAATTAGTCTTGATGATATAATTCCGTTTCGTAATCTTCAAGCAACTGATCTTTTAGAGTATTCAGAAGCAGCAAATAATGGTGATAAAGAGGCAATGAAAAAAGTGATTGAAATGGTTGCGCCTTTAGCACAAGCTGCATCAAGAGAAACTGGAATACCTGCCTCTGTACTTATTTCTCAAAGTATTTTAGAAACTGGATGGTTTACTTTCCCTTCTAGAAATAATGGAGGTATGAAACCTGAAAATAATAATGTTTTAGGTATGAATGATTATATTTTGAAGGAAGGAACTGATCCTGATGGAGCTATAATAGATGGTGTTTATTGGGATGGAAAGACATCTCGTGATATAGTTCCTCAATCTGATGCTTTAGGTAATTGGACGAGTGGACAAGAAGATATGTGTGCATTTAAAAATGTTGATGAGTGTTATCATGATTATGCTGTGTTTACTTCTCGTAGAACTCCTAATCTTGTAAATCCTAGTGATGTGTATCAGGCTGTTAATGAGAATTTATCTCATTATGCAACTGATCC
The DNA here is from genome assembly GCA_902803795.1 of uncultured Erysipelotrichaceae bacterium. Classification (GTDB taxonomy): domain Bacteria; phylum Bacillota_I; class Bacilli_A; order RF39; family UBA660; genus RUG14903. Next base: position 727 of record CADCRC010000144.1, read on the forward strand.
AAGTTATACATCTAAAGTAAATAGTTTGATTAGAAATAACAATTTAACTCAATATGATAAAGTTTATACATAAAAAAAGATTATAGCAATTGGCTATATTCTTTTTTGTTTGTTTTGATTATTAATCTATTATCTATTATTTCTTTGATATCATAATTTAATTTTGATTGTTCTTCTTTTGCTTTTTTTATAGTAGGTTTAATTACTGGATGTGTTGGTACAAATATAGTACAGCAATCTTCATATGGTAGTATAGAAATATTATAAGTATCTATTTCTTTAGATATTTTTATGATGTCTAATTTATCCATAAAAATACATGGTCTTAATATTGGAAAGTTTGTAACTTCATTTATTGTTCTTATTGACTCTTGAGTTTGTGATGCAACTTGTCCAATTGATTCTCCATTAATAATACTGGTTGCTTTTATTTTTTTTGATAATTGTTCTGCTATTTCATACATTATTCTTCTCATTATAGTAATTGTATATTCTTTATCACAATTCTTGTATATATCTTCTTGTATTTTTGTAAAATTTATTATATGTATTTTGATTGGGTAAGTTGTATATACTTCTAATTTTTTAACTAGATCTATTACTTTTTGTCTTGCACTTAAACTTGTATGAGGAAGAGCTTCAAAATAAATACATTCTATTTTAATACCTTTTTTTATTGCTTGGAATGCTGCTACAGGAGAGTCTATTCCTCCTGATATCATAACTAGTGATTTACCTCCAACTCCTTGTGGAAATCCTCCTAGACCTTTTTCTTCTTTATAGTATATGTATGTATTATCTTGTCTTACTTCAACTGTTATTGTTAGTTCTGGGTTGTGTACATTAACATTTATATTATCTTTGCTTTTTAATACAACTCCACCTAATATGTTATTTATTTGTGGGGTATTATATTCAAATTCTTTATATGATCTTTTTGTATCTATTTTGAATGTTTTAAAATTGATGTTTTGTACTATTTCTTTTGTTTTGTTTTTTATATCATCAATGTCTGTTTTACATTTTGTCGCAATTGTGAAAGAATGAATACCTGGTATAGTTTTTAGAATATTTATAATTTCTTCTTCATTGTCATTATAATCGATATATGTATGTGCTCTATTAGATGTAATTATAATATTATAGTCTTTTAATTTTTCTTTTATATTTCTTGTTAATGATTTAATAAAATATTTTATATTATCTTTTTTTGTATTTAATTCTCCATATTTTATAAGAATCATAAAATCACCTCTTTTTTTCATTTTAATATTATATTAATAAATTGGTTAAAAAATCAAGATGTTTTTATTTTTGATATTTTATAAATAAAGTATATTAAAAAATAAAAAAGTATGATAAAATTAATCTATAATTAAGGATTGGTAGATACTATGGATGCTTTGGATACTATGATTGTTAATAAATATATTAAAAATGAATTAAAAGTTGTTAGAAGTAGTTTAAATAAAAAAACTAATGAATTAAAACTAGCTAAAGATTTATATGATGTATTTATTAATTGTAATACATTAGAGGATTATTTAAAAATAGATAGAAATCTTATAATAAAAATGATTTGTGAAGAGACTAAGGAAAATAGAAGTACTATTAGAAAAATATTAGGTAATTTAGATTTAATGTTTAATAATAATGGTCTTGGTAAAATGAATAAGAAAGAAATTGATTATTTAGAATTATCTAATGATGTGA
>CADCRC010000145.1 GCA_902803795.1 uncultured Erysipelotrichaceae bacterium
GTTTATAAAACATTAGATTATAATTTAGTTCAAGAATTACAGAGAATGCCTGCTAGAAAGATTAGTGTAACATTTAAAGTTACTGCTAGAGGAGGAAGACCTTTCGAAATAGAGGTTAGTGATTTAAAACATAATTTAAAAATAACTGGTCCTGTTGTTGAACTTGCTAAAAGTGCACCTCTTACTATGCAAAATATTAGAGAACATATAGAAAAACTTGGTGATACTCCATTTGTTTCTAATTCTACATTAGTTGATATGGATGTTAATATATTTGTACCTGTTAGTGTAATTAATGATTTAAGAAGAACTCTTATGAGTAATTTAATGCAACTTCGTATGAATGAAAGAAAAGATGCACCTATAAATAATAATATTAGTTTAGATCCTATTGATAAAAAATCTGATCCTGGTATTACTGCTAGATGTGAAAATAGAGATCAGTTAGAGCAATTAATAAAATTAAAACTAAATAGAATATATGTGTCTAATTCTAAGATAATGCAGGAATATGGTAATACTCATCATAATATCTATTATGTTCCTACTAGGAATTCTTTACATCCTGATAGAGAACTTAATTCTAGAAATATAGTTGGTGAGTTGTATGATTATACTATTCATGATTTTATGGGTGGAGATTATTTTTTAAATGTATTTAATGTTTATACTTTATATTATTTATTATATTATGGACTTGATTTTGTTACGTTGTCTTGTGAGTTAACTTTTGATGAGCAAGTAAATTTAGTTAATAATTATATAAAGATATTTAATAGAATACCACCTGTTGAAATAGTTTGTTATGGATATATAGAGAATATGGTAATTAAGGGTAATATATTAAATTTAGATGAAAGAAATTGGAATTATAAATTAAAAGATTCTAATGATAATTATTATAAAGTATATTATGATGGTGTAAATACTCATGTTTATTCTAAAAATAAAGTTAATTATGATAAAGTTAAATTAGATGAAATAAAGAAATTTGTAAATATTAGATATGATTTTATAGATGAAGATGAGAAAACAATAAAAAATATTATAGAATCATTTTAGGAGGTAAATATGTTTAAAAATAAAAATAGGAAAGTTAAGCCTGTTAATTATCTAATACTAATTGTAATATGTGCGGTTGTTATTGGAATTGTAGTATATTTATGTAGTTGGTATAAATTATTTGATAATGAGAAAAAGAAGATTCCTGTTATTAGAGATAGTTTGTTTGAGATAAGTGGTGATGAAATAGATCATTATATTATGGATAATCCTACTTGTGTTTTATATATGTGTGTTTCATCAACTAATAATTGTAGGAGTTATGAAAAAGATTTTGTTAAATTAATAAATAGTAATAATTTAAAGGGTTATATTGTTTATGTTAATTTATCTAATGTTGATTCTATTAAATTTATTGATGATTTTAATAATAAATATGCTTTGAAGAAGAAAATAAATTATAATTATCCTACTTTAGTTATGATTGAAGATGGAAAAATAGATAATTTTATACAATCTAGTAAAGATAATAATATTAGTATGAGTGATACTAAAAAATTTTTAGAATTAAATGGTATAGGTGAGGAAGTTGAATAATATTGTTTTATATGAACCAGAGATACCTCAAAATACTGGTAATATAATGAGAACTTGTGTTGCGACTAATTCTGTGTTGCATCTTATTGAACCTTTAGGATTTAGATTGGATGAGAAGTCACTTGTTAGATCTGGTGTTAATTATATTGATAAATTAAAATATTATGTTTATGATGATTGGAATGATTTTTTAGAGAAGAATAAAGAAGGTGTGTTTTATTATTTTACTAGATATGGTCATAAACCTCATTCTAGTTTTGATTATTCTAATAAAGAAAATAAAAAATTATATTTTATATTTGGTAAGGAGTCAACTGGTATACCAAAGGAAATATTAAAAAAAGATTTAGAGCATTGTATGAGAATACCTATGAGTGATAATGTTAGAGCTCTTAATGTTTCTAATAGTGTTGCGATAGTAATATATGAGGTATTAAGACAACAAAATTATAATGGTTTATTATTTGATGAACCTCATAAAAGTAAAGATTTTCTTGAGAGTTAGACTATTATGATGATAGTCTTTTTTTATATATTGAATAAAATAATTTTTTATTATATTATTATTAAGAGGTGATGTGTTATGATAGAAGTTGGAGATAATAAATATGAAATTGTAGAAAATGTTAATAATTGTTTTAATGAAGAAATATTTAAAGAATTATATACTGATTATTTTGGACCTTTTGATTATATATTTGGGGATTTTTCTTATGGTAAAGTTAGATTAAAAGGATTTAATGATTCTAATAGTAGAAGAGTTAAAAGTATTAATGATATTAAAAGAATAGATGATTATAAAAAGAATTTTTGTAGTGTTGGTGCAGATACATATTTATTAAAGAAAATTAAAGATGAAAAAAAATAAAATGTTTTTCTTGAACATTTTATTCTACTATAGTTATTTTGCAATTATCTTTTGATATTGAACAAATTTGTCCTCTTGATGTTGAACCATTTGGACAATTTTTTACTATTGTGAAATTATAATTATGGTTTGGATTTAGTTGATTTATCATTGATATTGTTTCTTGTGCGTTGTCTCCTGCTTGCATGTTTAAATCATCTGGATCTATACATGTAGTTGTTTTTTCTTCTTCTTGTTTTTCTTCTTTTTTATCTTCTTGTTTTTCTTCTTTATTTTCTTCTTTTGTTGTGTTGTTTTCTTTTGGTGTATCATTTTCTTTTTGTGTGTTATTGCTATTTGCTTGGTTATTGCTTGTTGTATTTTTTGTTTCTTTTTTTTCTTGAGAAATTCCTGTTGATATTTTTAATGTTATTGTTGTATCTTTTTTAATTGTTGAATTTGCTTTAATAGATTGACTTATTACATAGTTTTTATCATATCTTGATGATGTAGAATATGTAAATGTATATTTTAAATTTAAATTGTCTAATTTTTTTGTTGCTTCATCTTTAGATAAACCTATTAAGTTTGGCATTTCTATTTTGTTTCCTATAGAAACATATACAGTTATTTGATTGTCTGGATCTATTGTTGTATTTATATCTTGGGAGTATTTTATTATATCTCCTTCTTTTGTATTATCATCATATGTATATTCTATATTATATTTTATATTATTTTTATCTGCCCAATTTGTAAAACTATTTAGAGAATCTTGTTTTTTAAGTTTTATTTGTCCTTTTGATACAACTAGATTGATTGTTGAGTTTTCTTCTATAATGTCATCTTTGTTTTTATCTGATGAGATGATATAACCCTTTTTTATATCTTTAGAATATGATGAAGTAAATACTATTTTAATATTGTTTTTTGTAGACCATGGTATTATTTTATTTAATTGTTTATTTTTTAATTCTATTACTTTTATACTTTTTCCTTTACTTAGAGTTACTTTTAATTTATCTTTTATTATTGTGTTTTTTTCTATACTTTGTTTTATTACATGATCTTTTTCTATGCTGTTTGAAAAATCATATTCTAATTCATAATCTATATTGTTTTTCTTTAGATAGAATAATAAATCTATATAGTTTATGTTTGTTAGATCTTTTAGTTTTACTTCTTTTTGATCTTTTATTTTAGAAAAAGTAAATTTTATTTCTTCATTTCTTTTTAATATACCTATTTTAGATTGTTCTAATAGAGTTTCTTGTGTTAAATCATTTTCATCTTCTATATATTCTATTTGTATATTTGATAATTTATTGTTGTTTATATATTCTTGGACATCTGTATCTTTTTTTCCTGTTAAATCAGGTATATTTATTTCTTTATATGGTGAAGGTCCTTGACTTACAGAGAATGATATTTGATTTTTATTTTTATTGTAAGTTTGATATATAATTTTATATTTATCTATTAAGTCTGAATATTCATAATCTTGATTTATTTGTATGTTGTTTTTTTGAGCATATTCGAGTAGCTCAATTACTTTTTTATTTGTAAAGTCTTTTATTTTTATATTATTTGTATTATTATAGTTTAGAATTATTATTAATATTATTATTAATATTTTAGATATATTTATTTGTATTTTGTTTGATGTTAATAAAAGTATTGATATTATTAGTAGTAATATATTTATATATATGTTTTGTGTAAATATTATATTTAATATGTTTATAATTATTAATATTATAGATAATAATATTGAAATTATTTTATTTATTTTTTCCATATTTCACCTCTTAATAATATTATAATATAGAGAGGGTATTTTTTTAAAATATTATTATATAATATGTGTAAAGTATACAAAGGTGGTTTTATGATAAATAGTCCTGAAGAGTTGTTTAAATATATGAAGAATAATATTAAATTTGGATTTTATTCTAGTTATGATAAAGGTATTCATATTAGGAATAAAGAAGATAAGATATATAATAAAAGAAGAGATTATGAATATTTAAAATTAATTTTTTCTTCATATTCTCTTCAATCTCCTGATATGCTAGATATAAATATGTGTGGTGCTTGTTTTGATCAGGTTGAATATTCTAAAAGATGGTTTTTAAAACATGGATATAAAATATATACTTATTATATTAATTGTCATAATCATGCATTTTTAATATATAAAGAAGGTAATAAATATTGTTTGTTTGATACTACAATTGATAAAATAGATAGGATTATTAAAAGAGATAGTTTAAATAGTATTAAAAAATATGTTAAAGATTTACAAATGTCTTTGGGTAACTATGATAAGTTTATGATATTTAGATATTATGATTTAAAATATGGCTCTGATTTGTTAGAAATTATATATCAAATTACTAAAGATAGAAAATATGTAAATCAAGTTAAATTAGATATAAAAAAGGAATTGGAATATAAATATAAATTACTTGATATTTAGTTTACACTTTTTTACTAGTTAATTAGTTATAATATTAATAATGGGTGTTATAATTAAGATAGTAGAGGTGAATCTTATGAAATATAGGTATGTATTTATTGTTTTTTTGATTGTTTTTATGAGCATGTTTATTTTTAAAGATACTTTTAGTCAAATATATACATATAATGTTTGTAAGGATAATTGTGATTATAAAGATATTAATACTGTAATTGATATATTAAATAATGATTCTACTATTGGTGATAAGACTGTTATTATTAATTTAGATAATGGTGATTTTAATTATGTAAGTGAACTTGTAAATTATCCTATGAATTTGATAATAAATGGTAATAATAGTACTAATGTTAATTTATTAAAAGATTTTAATTTTAATAATAATTTAACTATTAATAATATTGATTTTAATACTAGTTTATATAAATTTAATTTTGGTAATGGTAATATTATATTAAATGATGTTACGTTTAGAAATATTGTTGGAAATAAAGATAATAGTTTTGTTAGTATTAGTAATTCTACTGTTAGATTTAATAATGTATCTATAGGTAAGAGTGATTATAAGAATGGATTATATTTTTATAATTGTTCTAATGTTATTATGAATGATGTTGTTTGTAATGATAATAATGTTGATGTTTTAAATGATGTTGGTTATTGTGATATTGATATTAATTTATCTAGTTTTAAGAATAATAATATTATTGTTAGAAATAATGATACATCTATTAAGTCTAATACTTCTATGAATAAAGATTGTATAAAGACTGCGAATACAAGTAGTTTATATATAGAATCTTCTATTTTAAATAATATTGAATTACATGGTTTATTGGATAATTATCCAGTTTCTTATATTCCTTATTCAAATACTTGGGTTAAATCTATTAATGAGAGTATATTAGAAGATAATTCTTTTATATTAGTTGATAAAATAATTAAGGAGAATATAGAATTATCTTTGAGTTCTAGTAGAAGTTTATCTAGTATATTAGATAATGTTTCTTCTATTAATTGGAATACTGATAGTAATATAGTTAAAGTTTCTGATAGTTCTATTTTACCTTTAAAAAAGGGTAGATGTAAGATTATTGGGGTTGATAATAATTATATTTATGAAATAAATGTTAAAGTTGTTGATCAAAAAGTTAATTTAAGTGTTTTATTTTATGTTTTATTTGGTATAATATTTATATCTTTTGTAACTGGATTGTTTGTTAATAGATATGAGAAAAAAAATCCTAAAATAGTTTATTATGTTGAAGATAAAATATAGAGGTGAAATATGAAAATAGTTAATGTAATTAAAGAGTTTTTTTCAATAATGTCATTAGGCTTTTTTTCTTATTTTTCATGGATTATTGTTGGATTTAAAAAATTATTTAGATTAAATAGTAAGAGTTTAGATAAATTATTGTATAAGATAGAAGTTAATAAAAGAAAACCAGGTTATTTCTTTTTATCTTGTATGTTTATTTGTGCTTTTGTGTTAATTATTAATATTTCTTTTCCTACTGAGACATCTGATGGTATTGATGTAGTTAGGGAGACATTTACTCAAAAGAGTATTACTGATGAACAAATTAATAGATTATTAACTGATATTAATACTTCTACTAGTGATAATGTTAATATATCTTTTAATTCTGAATCTGATGATTTATATTCTATTTATTCTAAAATAAATATAGATAATGTTAATTTTGCTGATTTAAAGAAAGTTAATGATGATGTAGTTGGATGGCTTAGTGTTGATTCTACCAATATTAATTATCCTATTGTAATGGGTGATAATAATAAGTATTATTTAAATCATAGTATTGATAATAAAGCTAATTCTTTGGGATGGCCTTTTATAGATTATGAGAATAGTATTAAAGATTTAGATTATAATACTATTATATTTGGTAATAATTCTGATAATGGAGATGCTTTTTCTAGTTTGGATTTATTAATTAATGATGATAATTTAAATAATTCTAATTATAATATTGCTTTACTTATTGGTAATAAGAAGTATTTGTTTAAAATGTTTTCTTTATATGAAGTTAGAGAAGAAAATTATTATTTACAAAGATATGTTTCTAATAAAGAAGAATTTATTTCTACTTTGAGGACTAGAAGTATACATGATTTTAATTCTAGTAGTGAATTTAAAGATTATAATAATATTATTACACTTACAACTTCTAATAAAGATAATACTAAAAGAGTTGTATTACATGGTTATTTGAATAATATTAAGAAGTTAAGATAATTGGTTAATTGTTATTATTTTAGAATATAAATTGCTTCCTTTAGGGAGTTTTTTATATTTTAATTTTTTTTGTGTCTTGTTTGTATTATTATGTATATTGTGGTATAATATGCCTATTGAAAGAGGTGGGGGTTTATGTTAATTATGCCTATTATTAATAAAAAAAGAGTTCTTAATGTTAATGTTGGTATAAAAAAAGCATCTCGTGTTAGAGAAAATGTTTTTTTTGATGATGTAAAAAAATGTGATGTTATTGTTAATGGAAAAAGTTTTAATGATCATAAGAAAAATGGTGATGATGAAATATTATCTTTTATTAGAAATACATCTATTAATTATAAAAGAGATTATTTGATTACTACAGATGATATTGATGGTAAGTATGATGTTTATAGATTACCTTTACCTTTAAATCATGTCAATGATGCTTTAGATGATATGTATACTAAGGCTATTGTTAGTATGAAGTATAAAAATAGAGATATAGATAAAGATAAGGGTAAATATTTGTCATTAGATAAGATAGGATTAAATAATATATTTACAGATAATAAAATTAAAGTTATGGAGAGTATTATTAATAGTGAAAAAGATAAAACTAAATGGCCTGATATATTTAAAAGAGTTGGAGTTTATGATTTAGTTGAAACTATTAATTTTTTAAGACAATTTGATTTTACAACAATTTCTAGATCTACTATATTAGAAGATGATATGATTAATATGATTAGTTCATTTGATAGAATAAATACTAAAGATACTAAATCTTTAAATAATTATTATGATATAGCTAAGTCTAATAAGGAATTGTATTATAAGATATCATATGTTAATAAAATATTATATGGTAAGTCTATTGGATTAATTAAATCAGAAAATCAAAAGAATAAAAAACTTGTTAAAGCGGCATAAAGATATTAAATATATGCCTCTTTTTTAAATTATATGGTAAAATTAAGAGTAAGGTGAATTCCTATGAATGAGACAATTGGTGGTAAAGGTAAAAGTAATGATAAAAGAAGAATGTTTAAGATAATTAATAGAATGAAATTAATTATTAAAAAAGAGGTACTTGATAAAATAAAAAAAGATAAGGATAAAAAGAAAAAGAAAGAATCTTTTATGATTATTAGATTAGTATTATTATATTCAAGTTATAATATAGATAAAGTAATTTTAAAGAGAGATGTTAAGTTATATAAAGATAATGTTAAATTAGTTAGTGTTGATGTTAAAAAGATTGATAATGAGAAGATAAAAGATTTTAATAAAATAATTGACAAAAAGATAGAATCTAAAGTAAATAATAATATTAATAAGAATAAAGAATTGTCTAAAAAGGTAATTAAAACTATTGGACCTATTGTAGATATAGTAGGTGATAGTATTAAGATTGATTCTAAAAAGAATGTTGTACATAAAAATAGAAAAAATATTAAGAAAAATGTTAAAAAAGTTAATAATGATGTTAAAATTAAAATTGATATTATAAAGAAGTTACCTGTTAGAGATAATAGTAATAGATTTATTGTTAAAAATAAGATTGATATAAAAAAAGATATTAATAAAAAAAATAAAGATAATATTAATAAAATAAATGTTATTAAAAAAATAGATAATAATAATAAAA